>NZ_JBIRFA010000024.1:0-134864 GCF_044327205.1 Kitasatospora sp. NPDC018058
AAGCTAAGCCTCACAGCGCCGATGGTACTGCAGGGGGGACCCTGTGGGAGAGTAGGACGCCGCCGAACAATTCTTCAGAAGAACCCCCATCCGGATTCCGGATGGGGGTTCTTCGTATGTGCCGGCCGATCGGGTCAGACGAACGCTTGCGCTGCTTTCGCGACGCAAGCGGACAGAACAGTCTGTCGTTTGCGGGGTCTGTGACCAGGCTGGTGAGCGGTCGGCGGCCCCGAGGCCTGGGCCGCCGACCGGCTTGGCGTCGTGAGGTGGCTCAGGGCGTGAGAACGGGCTTCAGGAAGGGGCTCGGCTCGCCGTGCCAGAAGATGTCGACGCTGTCCCTGGCGCGGGTGACGGCGACGAAGAGCAGCGAGCGGGCTCGCTGCATCTCCCGACGGTACCGGGCGAGGTCGGTACCCTTCAAGCGGTTCACGTTGTCGCGCGGCACCAATCCGTCGCGGACTCCGGCGATGACCATCCGCTGGTACTCCAGGCCCTTGAACCTGAACATCGTGCCGATGTGTACTCCGCCGCCATTCCTGGGGCCGTCGGGGCCGATTTCCACTGCGGGAATTCCGTGCTGCGCCAGGGTGTAGGCGACCTCTCCCGCCATTTGATTGGTGGGGACGCAGACTGCGATCTGTTCGAGGGGGATCCGCTCGTCCGGGCGGGCGCCCCAGGCCGCAATGTGTTCGGCGATGCCCACGCGCTCTGAGTTCCAGTCGGTGTAGGGGTGTAGCCGGGGAACGGCACCGTTGAGGACGGACCGGAAACCGGCCAAGGTCTCCTCACCACCGTCGAGGTCGTCGTAGGACTCCCCTGTGAGGACGTCCAGGGCCGAGCGCAGAATCTGGCGGGTGGTGCGGTAGCTGAGAGTGAGCTTCGACGAGCGGCCTCGGATGTGGACACCCAGGCTTCCGAGGGTCACTTGATTCCGGTAGATGCGCTGGTGGGTGTCACCGACCAGGAAGATGTCGTCCTGACCGCTCGGGACCATCGCTCGGAGCATCTTCCAGTGAGCTGGCCGCAGGTCCTGCGCCTCGTCGACCACGATGTGTCGGTATCGGTACCGCAGCCAGCCCGCGGAACCGTCCTGGAGGTGGATGTTGTCCAGACCGCCGACGTCGTCGCGATGAGCCTCGATCGTCGCGATCCGCTGTTCGCGCTCCACCTCCAGGCGCGCCGCCCGCTCCGTCACCTGGTCCCAGGTCTGCCGTCGAGAGCGGTCCAGCCGCTGGGTGAAGCGCTCGGCGAGCTGCCAGATTTCGGCGCGTTCGGCACGACCGATGTTGCCGCGGCCGGCCCGGCGGGCCCTGAAGTAGTCCGCGCGCGATCCGATTACCTGCCCGAGGATCACCTGCGTCCACTCCTCATGGAGGAACTCGGCGTCCCACGTGGTCTCACCGAGCTCGTCCAGCAGCGCTTGCCACTCCCGAACAGCCTGGTTGTCGTCGATCGTCTGCTTGGAGTTGCCGGGCTCGGCCTCCCGGACGATCCGGAGTGCGAGCTGGTCGACGTGGCTGATGTCCACCCTGGCCAGTAGCCCCTCCCCGCCCAGTTCGACGAGGCGCGAACGCAGGTCGGCGGCGAGGTTCTTGTTGTAGGTGGTGAGGAGGACGGGTTTGGTGTGCCCCGGAGGCAGCCGGTCGACCAGGTGCTTGACACGGTGGAGGGCGACGATCGTCTTGCCCGTCCCAGGGCCGCCGCTCACTCGGGCAGGCCCCGAGTAGGTACGTTCCACCAACTTGGACTGGGTCGGGTGGAGGAAGACCTTCCACCGCCCGAAGTCTCCGCCCTTCAGTACCTCCTCCAGAGCCGCGTCGGAAGTGGTGACCATGGTGGCCGGTCGTTCGGCGGCGGCCTGGAAGTCCTCCGGGTCGACGGGTTCAGGCGCCGCAACCGGCGTCGTGACCTGGTCGAGGATGCTGTCGAAGTCCTTGCCGTCGACGATGGCCAGGAGCACTTCCGCGGTGAGCTGCGGGGCGTATTCGACGAGACCGAGTAGCTGGTCCTCCGTAGTGAGCGTGCGGATGACGGGAAGGAGCGGCGCGGCGACCCCGAGGTCGTTCAACTGCTCGTCGGACCAAGCCGTGAAGAGCCCCTGGGGCGCGGCCGGTTCAACCGCGTCGGGAGCTGTCGTGGGCCGGGCCGGGGCCAGGCCGCGAATGATGCTCTCCTCCACTACCTGGAGGTCGACGTACTCGATACCACCGGTGATGTGGTTGATCCCGTAGGCGAGTCGGTCGAGGTTCTCGTAGACGTCCTTGCGGTGCTTGACCGCGACGATCAGCCAGTCGTCGTCGGCCAGGCGCAGCAGCAGGGCGCGATGGTCGTCGTTGACCCGGGCGGACCAGAGCCTGCTGTCACCCTTGAGCTGCTGGAGCTTGAGGCCGGTCGCGTGTGGGTTCGCCTTGAACTTGTGCTGGAAGTCGTAGAGGGCGCCCTTGACCGAGCGGGGGAGTTTGAGGATCTCCTTGTCCGCCTTGTCCAGCAGGCGAAGGGTGATTCCCGGGGTCTTCATCGCTCTGACTCTCCGTCGGTGCTCGTGTCGTCTCGTCGGTGTTGCGGTGCGCTCCGGGCGCCGCCCCGCGGGCCGAGCCGCTCAGCGAGTGCCCGGGCGTCCCAGCCCACGGCCGGGCGGACCTCCCAGCCGGCGGCCCGGAAGGCCTTGTCACGGTCCTGGGCTTCGTAGTCCAGCTCCCCGCCGACCGCGCGCGGAGCGAGGACGACGCCGATCCTCCGTTCGGGCCAGGCGAGTTCGGCTTGCCAGCCGTTGCTGTCGAGCTCGAAGCCGTCCTTCGGGGCGGGCACGCCGGCCTCGGCGAGGAGATGGGCGAGGTCAGCGAGGCCGGCCTCATCCGAGTCGAGGTACTCGAGGACCCGGGTCCATCCCGCATCGGGACCGGCCGTCGCGGCGGGAACCGTTGCCTCGGGAGCGGGTTCCGGGCCGACGTGAGGTATCACGGGAGCCGGAGCCGCAGGAGCCGGACCTTCAGGGACGTCCTTCGGGCCCTGTGGTAGTTCCACCGGGCTCTGCCGGGTCGACGCCAACCATCCCTCGCCGCCGATCGCCGCCAGGGCCTCGACGGAGAAGCCGTCGAGGAGGGTCGTCGTGAGCTGGACGCTGTCCCCGCCGCCGTGCTCCAGGAACTGCAGCAGGTTGGTCCAGAACAGCCAGGAACGCCAGCGCCGCTTGTGCGACACCTCGTCATGGTGGACGAGCTGGCCGTCGTCGAGGACGGCCAGCGCGCTCCAGACCGGTGGCTTGCGGCGGCTGTCGGCTGCCAGGACCAACCGGAGGCCGGAGCCGTCCCGAGCGGTGATGACCTGCACCGGTCCTCGGGGGCCGGCGGGCGCTCCGCCGCCGAGGGCGGCCAGGACTTGCGGCCCGACCGCGTCGACCGCCAGTGCGGCGGCGCGTGTTCCCGTGACGCCGGTCAGCCCCGCCACGGCTGCCTCCGCGCGCCACTGCCACAGGGCGGCATCGGGCGAGCGCAGGTAGGTGAGCAGAAGGTGGGCCGGGTTGACCCAGACGGCTTCGGAGAGCTCGCCCGGCAGGCTGCCGCGGACGTTGGCGTAGTACTTCCGCGCCTTCTCCTCCCCGTCGCCGTCCGGCCCGTAGGGCCGCCAGACTTGGGCGTTCGGCCCGCCGTGGGCGTGGGCGTGGCCGTTGTCGGTGACGAGGCGGCGCCAGTCCTTGACGTCGAAGTAGGTGAGCTGGAAGACGCGCAGGCCGTCCGCCCGGAGTCGAGCGCGCTTCACGGCGTCGTCCGCCAGCCGGTTGTGCCGCGGACCGGCGTGGTACTCGTAGCCGTCGAGGTAGACCGCGAGGCGCGGACCGGGGGCGTCGAGCCGCTCGAAGAGGACGTCCGGGCGGGTGCCGTCCAAATCCCTTTGCTGGGAGACCCGCCAGCTCAGGGTGGAGCCGTCGTTGCCGGTCAGGCGGAGTTCGAGGGAGTACGTCCCCGCGGAGGTCGTGTAGGCGTCCGCGCTCGCGTGTGACTCGGGCAACCGGGCCCAGTCCCTGAGGGTGTCGACGAACATGATCTCGAGATCGCTCTCGGCCTGCTGCTCCAGGGAGATGTGACGCGTGTTCGCGACCGGCGAGGTCCGCCAGCGTTCCCCGTCCACGCCGAGCAGATCGTCGAGCATCTGACGGACCTCGCTGCGGCTGACCTTGTCGTAGTCCGTGGCGGGGACACGGCGTAGCAGGCAGCGGTGACAGCCGTCCTGGCCCTTCTCCCGGCAGGGGCAGCTTTCGATGACGTCGCGTGCCCGGAGCAGAACCTCCTTGAAGCCCTCCGCCGAGGCCAGCCGGTGCAGGTAGCCGGTACCGCCCGGAAGGCGGTCGTAGACGACCAGGAAGCGCTGGGGCCAGTCGGAGTCGCTGCCGTCGGGCATGGAGGCGGCCGCGATGTCGATGTGGTCCGGGTCGCCGCCGTAGCGTGCGGCTATGCCGACGAACAGCGCCGCGGTGAAGGACGCCAAGCGCTCCTTCGCACGTGCCACGGAGGCGGGCAGCAGGATCCGCACGGCCTCGGTGGTCAACTCGTGGGCGAGCAGCAGGGGTACGTCCTGTGGCTCGGTCCGGCCGGATCCGGAGGGCTGCTGTGTCCTGCGGCGGGGGCACCAGAGCAGGTGATGAGCACCGGCTTTGGAGGGAGCACTGAGCGACTGGGTGAGGGCATCGGCCGGAGCGTCGGCGACGGGACGGCCGTCGGCCGTCGCACCTCCGCAACTCGTGCACACGAAGAACGGGTTGAGACGGACGTCCTCACCCGCGACGGGCACGGTGCTGCTGCCGTCCTGGCGGTCGACGCCCAGGTTGAGCGTTCTCACGACTGCACGGCGGGCGAAGTCCACCCCGAAGGTCGCCTTGTCGTGGCGCCATGAGCCGGGGGCGAGCTGGTCCGGGTCGATGTCGACGGCGGTGATGACGGAGTACCGTCGGCGCTCCCGTTCGTCCTTGTCGTCGCGGACCCGGGCGTCGTCCCGCTTGTCGCGGGCCACTACCTGCCGTGGCTGGAGCACATACTGCACGCACCCGGCGTCCGCGATCGCACGACTGCCGCAGCGCGGGCACGGATCGGTGTCGGTGAGCGCATTCTCGGTGCGGACGAACCCGCAGGACGGGCAGAGCCGCCAGACGGACCAGGCCCGTCGCTCGGGGCTGCCGATGTCCAGGGCCCGCACCACATGCCGGTAGCCGTTGACGTAGAAGCTGCTGCCGGGCGCGAGTTCGGTGAGGGCGAGCCGACGGGAGCGGTCGTAGCTGCGGACCTCGCTGCGGTAGACCCGTGAAGTGCCGCCCGCCGAGTCCCCCGGGCTCGTGGTGGCTCCATCCGGCTCGGACGGGTCCTCCCGCCAGTAGAGGGTGGCTTCGAGCTTGGTGGTCGTGTCGGCGAGGCTGTAGTTCGGCAGGAGCCCGAGCTCGACCAGCGTGCCGTGGGCGCTTGCCCGGTTCAGCGTGCCCAGGAGGTTGGCGGTGCTCCGTAGCTCGGCACGCAGTTCCCGCCGTTCGCGGTCCTGTTCCGGGTCGGTCGTGACGAGGGCGTCGACGGCCTTGTTGATGGCCGAGAGGCGTCGCTTCAGTTCCTCGCGGCGGAGGACCCACGCTTCCTCGGCCTCCTGTAGGCAGCGGGCGATGCCACCGGTGGCGTAGGAACGCAACTCGTCGGCGGCGTGGCCGGATACGCCGGCGTCGTCGTCCGGGCCGGTCCCGCTCGGGAAGAGCGCCAGGAACTCCTCCACCAGGGTCTTTCCGTGGGTGAGCGCCGCGTCGGCCAGGTCCTGGCACCAACCGGCGGTGCCGAACAGCGCCGACACCAGCCTGGGCACGGGCTGCAGTTGTTCGCCGTCGGCCGTGGTCAGCCGGCCGGCGGCGGCCAGGTCGAGCAGGCGTGCCGTGTACTGGCGGCGGAGGATCTCGACGGCCGACAGGTAGCAGCCCGGCGGCACGATGTCGCCGGCGATCATCTCGCGCGGATCGTCGAGGTAGTACAGGTCGCGGGCCCGGCGGCCGCCGAAGGCGACGACGAGGGCGTTGCCGGTCTTCCGGCCGGCGCGACCGGCCCGTTGGACGTAGTTCGCCGGTCCGTCGGGCAGCGAACCGAGCAGGACGGCGGACAGGTCGCCGATGTCGATGCCGAGTTCGAGCGTCGGTGTGCAGGACAGCACGTTCGGGTCGGTGTAGTGCGTGCCGGACCGGAACGCCCGCTCGACCCGCTCCCGTTCGGGGCGGGTGAGCATGCCGGTGTGTTCGGCGGTGACCACGCGGAAGGTGCCGCCGGTCAGGTAGAGACGCCGGTAGTAGTCGTCGGTGTAGTCGCGCTCCTGGACGCCGCCGAAGCCGGACGTGGTGCCACCCGTGCGGGAGTCGCCGTACTGGGGCGGGGTCAGGATTCCCTTACAGCGGTAGCGCGGGCAGGGGTGCCCGTACCAGCGCGTGCGCCGCTCGGGCGGCACGACCTGCTGCCAGCCGCAGTCCTCACAGCTGACGAAGGCCTTGTTGACGATCGGGTCGCCGAGCAGCCGGACTTCGATGTGGCCCGGCTGAAGCCCGTAGACGCGCGTGGTGCGGTCCTGTGCCGTGCGGACGGCCAGGACCTGCTCGTCGGCGAGCGCGGGAAGCAGCCGGCGCAGGTATTCGGTGGCACCCGCGGAGTCCAGTCCGAGGCACCGCCGGGTCCAGTCCTGGTACCAGCCGCCGCGGCCCGACACCGTGTCGAAGTGGGACTTGTCCTTCTGGCCGTCGAGCACGAACCGGGGCGGTGCCATCCCGTCGGGGAAGGCCGGCATGCCGTCGGGGCGGCCGCCCCAGATCTTGAACCGGGCGACGCCCGCGTCCTTCATCCACGGCTCCAGCCAGCGGTGCCGCACCCCACCACGCTGTCGCAGGCGTTCCAGCAGGCCGCGCACATAGGCGACGTAACGCTCGGAGGTCGGCATCGACTCCACGGCGACCAACTGGCCCGGCAGGACGAGGTGCAGATCACGCGCGAGAGCGGCGATGCGTTCGGGATCCTCCAGGACGACCTCGGCGGCGGCCGTCCTGGTGAGCTCCAGGGTGCGCCCGAGCCTTGAGCGCAGGCCGAACTCCATGACGGTGGCGAACGCCAGGCGCTCGCCGATCAGCCTCCAGGTGCGTGCGTCACCGGTGCCGCGTCCGGACAGCAGCCGGTCCACGCCGGCCTCGTCGTGCAGGTCCGGTGGGACGACGGCGACGAGCGTGCCGGGGTCGTCCACCGAGTCCAGGACGTTCCCGATCAGGTCGTTGAGCGGGAGCGGTGCGCCGGAGTCCTCCAGGTTGTGCGCCAGCAGCGACCGGAGGGAGAACTTGTAGGAGGCGTTGGCGATGTACCCGGCCCGGTGCGCCGCATCCTGGGTGGAGTCGTTGAAGACCAGTGTCTTGCGCTCTTCGGGGACGAGGGCGATGTCGCCGCCGGTGAACAGCTGGGTGACGGTCGCCGAGGCGAGCGCTGCCAGGGCCGTTCCGAGGAAGCGGATGCCGTTGTCGGTGTTGCACGCCGGGCAGCGGTCGTCCGTGGCCGCCTTGTCGGCGGTCTTCTTGTCCAGGATCGCCAGCGCGAACCAGGCGTCCAGCAGGTCCCCGTCGTCGGCGGCGACCGGCATGCGGTAGGTGCCCTGCGCCCCGTCCAGCACGACGACGGAGAGCGGGTCGGCCCCACCGCTCGCCGGACGGGAGCCGGTGAGGGCGGCGAGCGCCTCCTGCTTCTCCGCCCGGGTGGCGGAGATGAAGTAGCGGATGCGCCGCTTGTCCCGTCCGAGGCCCGCCCGCCAGATCTTGTCGTGGGCCATTACGAGCCGCTGTGGATCGGCCTCGGGGGAGAGCGCGGCCCACCCGGAGCGACCGCAGGTGCGGCAGTAGACGGCCGGGAGGTGCACCTGGGCCGGGCGAACCGCGGTGTCCGCGCCGGGGAGGGCCGCGGGCCGCAGCGATCCGCTCGACGGCCAGCCGCCGGACGAGGACTCGTCGTCCTCACTGTCCACCGGCAGGGCGGCGGCCGCGCTCCGGCGGGCGGCCGCCCGGTCGTCCTCGTACCAGCGGAACTCCGGTGCGCCGCCGAGGCCACGCAGCACCCTGGTCACCGGCCGGACCCACAGGTGGGCCTCGACGTGCAACAGCGGGCGCGGCCGCCGCTCGTCGGAATCCGGATCCCGTGCGGCGGACAGCAGCGCGACGAAGCGGGAGAGCGCCTGCAGCACGAGCCGGGGGTTCTCCCGCGCGGTACGGCCCCATGCGTAGCCGAAGCGTGCCAAGCGGTCCCGCAGACCCCACTCGTCGAGCGGTTCGCCGTTGAGCAGGGTCAGGACCCCATGGGTGAAGTCGTGGCGCCGGAGCATCCGGCCGATCTGGAAGGCGTCGAGCCCCTCGCGCCCCAGCATGCGGGCCGCGAGGCCGTTCAGGTCCAGCAGCTTGGGATTCGACTCCACGCCCGGACCACCCGAGGCCGTGATGACCTCCTGCGGGGTCGGCGGCTCGGGGAGTTCGTAGTCCACCGCACCGGTGAACTCCTCGGCGGTCATCCGCTCCTCGCCGACGAGCGTGTCCGGGGTGAACGGCATTCCGAACACCTGGGATGCCACATCGAGGATGCCGCCGGCCTGGGCACCGGGGCGACCTTCGCCGAGGGTGGCTGACGTGGCCACCGGGCAGATCGACCCGAGCGGGCTGTCCGGACGGGTGGCTCCGACGGTGGCAGCCAGCCGGCGCAGCAGCATGGCGACGTCGGTGCCCTGCGCCCCGTCGTAGGTGTGGAACTCGTCCAGGACCACGTGGGTGATCTCGGCGCCCTCCCACAGGGGGCGGTCCTCGCCGCGCTGGAGGAGCAGGTCGAGCATCTTGTAATTGGTGATCAGCACGTCGGGCGGCGAGACCCGCATCTCCTCACGGCGCGTCATCACCCGCCGGAAGTCGGTGTCCGGACGGTCACCGATGTAGAGCCCGGCCGTGACCTCCGCCAGCTCCGGCTGCGCCAGGTAGTCCCCGATGCGTCCTGCCTGGTCGGTCGCGAGGGCGTTCATCGGGTACAGCAGGACAGCCTTGACTCCTCGTCGGCCACGCGCCTTCTCCCGGCGGCAGTGGTCGAGTACGGGGACGAGGAACGACTCGGTCTTGCCCGAGCCGGTTCCCGTCGTCACCAGCGTCGGCAGGGCCGGGCTGTGCAGGGTGCTCAGCCGCTCCCACGCCTTGGCCTGGTGCCGGTACGGCGGGAATCCGGGCTGCCACTCCACGTGCCGTTGCCAGCCCTCGTCCGCGACGTGGAACGGCGTCCTGATCCGCAGGTAAGGCCCGCGGAAGATTCCGGACTCCGGGTGACCGAGGAAGCGTTCGAGCGCGCTGCGGGTGTCCTCGTCCGCGAGGGCGTACGTCGTCGTGAGGTACTGCGTCAGACTGCCGCGCAGCTGCGCGGCGGCCAGGGTGGGCCTCACGGCGGACTCCTTCGACGTGCGCTTTCACGGAGCGTGGATCAATGGATCACACCGTATAGTGCGGCACCGACCTATCGGACCCCGTTCCCACCAGGCGGTTGCCCAAGTGTGACCATGGGCCCGAAGGTTGGCCGACGCCCGTGAATGCTTGGTGGTCGGCTCCGGAAGTCCTTCGGGGGTTGACTCCGAAGCCCTTGTCGTGGGTGGCGTCCGGTCAGATGTCGGGAGTGGTGAGGTGGAGCCGGCAGGCGTAGCCGAGGGTCTTCGGGGGTGCTGGTGACATCCCGAAAGTCCCCCGGGCCATAGGATCCCTTGGTGATCACTGATCAGGGGGATGGGCAATGAAGAGCAAGCGGGGGATTCTGGCCGCCGCCATTGCTGTCGGCGTGCTCGCCACAGGCTGCGGATCCGACGGCGGCGACAAGAAGGACGCTCTGCCGAAGGTGGAAAAGCTCGCTGCCGACACCGGAGCGCGGTACAAGGCGATCCGCGTGCCCGCACTGGACGGCATGACCTGCGACAAGGGCAACGGAGGCTTCCACTTCGGCAGCGACCTGGACATGATGGTCGCCGGCGACGACGACCTGCCGCAGAGCCAACAGAAGTCCGGGGAGGACAAGGTCTCCTGCTTCGGCGCGACGCGCATCACCCTCAGCAAGGGCGGGATGCGGGCAACCGCGCCACATCTCACGACCCGAACGAGCTTGTACGAAAAGGTCGCGGACCCCGCCGCCTCGCTGGACAAGGTCTTCTCCCACACCATGGACCTGGAGAAGGGCTACGGCCGGAGCCCGGTCGGCGAGCCCAAGACCTTCACCACCAAGGACTTGGTGGTGAAGTGCCAGCAGAACGTCAGCGACACCTTCCCCATGACGACCTGCTTCTGGGCGAATTACGGAGCGATCGGCGTCGTCGACTTCTTCCCGCCGGACGGCAAGCACGTACCGATCGACGAAGCAGCCGCACAGACGCACAAGTTCGCCGTGGGCGCCCTCTCGACCACTGACACGTCCTGACCCCTCGAAGGACCGCCAGGAGGTGCCCGAGCGTGTCACCCAGTACGCCCGCGAGGAGATGAAGCGCGCCGAACGGTTCGACGGCCATCCTGCTCGATCCGGGCGCTTCTTGTGATCGGCTTGTCTGCCATGCCCCTTGCCGTCGCCCGCCCGGTATCCGTGACCGCTTCCGAACGCAAGCGGTTGAAGAAGGTGGCCTGGGGCGGGGCCACCGAAGCGAGTGCCGGGCGCGGGCATGCGCGCAGATCGTGCTACTTGCTGCTCGTTTCAGAATGACATGAGCCCAGGTCTTGCGGCTCGCGATCTTGGTCGGCGGGGTGTCCTGCATGCGTGCAGGCACTCGATCTATCGGTCGACACCACCTGACGACCGGGCTACAGTCGCGGGCATGACGATCACGTTGAACGATGCCGCCCGCAGGCTTCTTGACGATGTGAATCCTGCGGTGCTGGCCACCTTGAATCCCGACGGCAGCCCGCAGACCTCGGTGGTCTGGGTCGCCCGGGACGGCGACGACCTGCTGCTGTCTTCGGCAGCCGGCCGCCGAAAGGTCACCAACGTGGAGCGTGACGCGCGGGTCAGCCTGACGGTCTACGACCGGGCCGACCCGCTGCGATACCTGGAGGTACGCGGTACTGCGACGGTGGCCGAGGACCTGGGTCGAAAGCTGGCCGTCGTACTGGCCGAGCAGTACGAGGGGCCCGGCGCAGGCGCGGAGTACCTGAAACTGCCGCCGAAGGTGGTTCGGGTGGTCGTCAGGATCACCCCGCAGCGGCTGGTCGGCACCTTCGCAGACTGACTGATCGTTCAGAGCGGGTGGCAACCGCCACGACGTCACCCAGCTCCTGCCGCTGCTGGACGCCGTCCCGCCGATCCACGGCCTGCGCGGACGCCTCCGTCGCAAGCCCCGGCGCCTGTACGCCGACCGAGGCTACGACTTCGACAAGTACCGCCGCCTGCTGTGGAAGCGCGGCATCAAACCGCTGATCGCCCGACGCGGCGTCGCCCACGGTTCCGGACTGGGGAAGGTGCGTTGGGTGGTAGAGCGCGCGTTCGCCTGGCTGCGCCAGTTCAAGCGACTCCGAATCCGCTACGAGCGACGCGTCGACTCCATGAGGGCCTGCTCGAACTCGCCTGCAGCATCATCTGCCTCCGACGACTCCGGACGGCATTCTGAAACGATCAGTCAGCGCCGGCACTCCGCCCAGACGGTCTTGCCCGGGGCCGCCGGGCGCGGGGAGGTACCCCAGTGGTCGGCGAGGGCGGCGACGAGGAGCAGGCCGCGGCCGGACTCGGCGTCGGCCGCCGGGGTGGGGAGGTCGGTCGGGGGCATCCGCTCGGTGCGGGTGTCGGACACCTCGATGCGCAGCACGTCGGGGTGCTCGGCGAGCCGGACGGCGAAGTCCCGTCCGGGGACGCGGCCGTGGCGGACGGCGTTGGCAGCGAGTTCGGCGGTGATCAGCGCCAGGGCGTCGTTGAGCGGGGAGTCGTAGCCGTACCCCCAGTCGTCGAGGCGGTGGGAGACGAGCCGGCGGGCGAGCCGGGCGCCGCGCGGGGTGGAGCTGAACCGCATGGCGAACTCCCGGAGGGGAGCGGTCGCTTCGGTGGAGCTCGGGTTGTGCAGGGATGTCATGGGCAGGAGCGTGCCTGCGATGGAAGGGCTGTGACCAGCGGCGACGCGTGTACGGCCGGGCCCTGTACGGCGGTTGGGCGGTGGTGTACGCGGGGGTCGCGAAGATCCTTCCGAGTAGGGACACAGGCATGGGAACGAAGGTGTACGACCAGCGGGTTCTGACGCTCGTCGAAGTGCGCGGCGGTGAGCGGGACTGGGCGGAGGCGGAGCAGGTCAACACGGGTTCGGTCCCGCGCAGATCAGCTGTCATTGATGCTGGATGCGGCCTCGCGGGTCATACGTATGTTGGGCAGCTTTCCTTGCCAAAGCTCTCGCTCGCCTGTGATCTCGAATCCGTGGCGTTGGTAGAAGCGGACCGCGCTGTCGTTGTAGTCGGTGACCCACAGGCATATGCGTGTGGGTCCGGCCCAGGTGAGGAACTCGGTCATCATGCGGCCACCGAGTCCCTGGCCCTGGACGTGGTCCAGCAAATACATCGGTCCGAGGGTGACTACCTTGTCGCGGCGTCCGCAGAGGACGCCGACGATCTCGGTTCCGGAACGGACAACACGGCAGAACAGCAGATCCGGTTGCTGGTGCGCTGCCTCGATGAACTCCCGCCACTGGGTGATGCCCTCCGCAGTGGCTGACGAGCCGCGATGCTCGCGGATCCAGTCCTCGTCGATCTCCGCCTCCGGGTTGGGGTATGTCTGCAGCCAAGTCCTCAGTAGCAACGGCCCCAACCATGCGGAGTCGTCCGGGCGAGCGGCTTCGATCACGTAGGTCATGGCAACGATCCTCGTCGATCGTCCACCGCCTCAGGCCGTCCAGACAGGCATCAGCTGACTCTGGCGGGCTGCTCCGTTCGCGCCCTGGTGCTGGCGAGCCGGTCGAAGTCGGTGCCGGTCTGGCCACCCTTCGCCCTCGTCGCGGCCGACCCTGGCTGCGAGTCGGGCGGTTCGCGGATTCGCGGGCGGGAGGTGGTCACCGCGTGCTACCGTCCGGCTACAGATCAATAGGTGACCCCGGCGGTGCGCTAACACCCCGGGGTCAGGCACAGGGAGTTGGGACTCCTCATGCACGTGCACTTTATCGCGCCCGAACGCTATGTACGGGCGTCACACGAGATCGTCCGCCACGCGCGTCTGCGGGCCACGGCGAAGACGCTGCTGCTGTGGGCGCTGTCGCTGCCGCCCGGCAGCCGGGACACCATCCTCACCATCGGCAAGCGCATGCCCGAGGGGCGTACGGCCGTTGCCGGTGCGCGGGCACAGCTGATCGAAGAGGGCTTCCTGCACGTCCGGCGCTCCCAGCACCCGACGAAGGGGACGTGGACGACCCGCGTCCTCGTCAGCAGCGTGCCGCTGACGGAGGCGGACGAGATCGAGGCGGCGTGGCGCGGTTCGGTCCGCAACCCGGCACTCGGTGAGGGGGAGGGCCGGGTGGTCGGCACTTCCCCCAAGGGGGAGAAGAACGAGGGGAACACCTCCTCCCGCGAGGCGGCGATGGGGGCGGTAGCGGCGGATGACGTTGGCGCGGAGGCCCGGACCGCTGCGGCCGGGCTGCTCGGGAGGTTGACCGCCCGGGACCGGCGCTTGCGGTTGGGGGCGGCCGAAGTCCTGGACCTCGCACCGCTGGTGGCGGACTGGCTCGCCCGGGATCCGGACGTGGGGCGGCTGCGGGAGGCGCTGCTGGGCGGTCTGCCCTCGCAGGTGCTCGCGCCGGCGGGCTTCGTGCGAGCGCGCCTGGAGCGGCGGATGCCGGTGGCGGTGGTCGCGGTCGGTGACACTGGCGGTGGTGTGGGGGAATGCGCGCGCTGTGCGGATCCGGTGGCGGGTGGTGGCGCCATCTGCCGACGCTGCACGGGAGTTGCACCTCCTGAGGTCGGGCCGGATGTGGCCGCTGTCGAACGCAACCGGCGAGGCGCCGAACGCGCGCGCGGCCTGCTGCGCGGTGCCGTGGTCGCATCTGCGGCGTAGCGGGGGTGAATTCGCTGGATTTCAGACACGCTGGCTGGTTGCGGACCGTATCGTTTCGGTAGCCGATCGTGTGCGGATGTCTGGTGGGTCCTGCGGTGGGCGATGCCGTTGAGGGTGGTGGGTCGGAGGTGGCCGAGGTGGCGGAACAGGATGACGGGGCAGGCCTGCTGCGCGCCTTCGGGCGGCAGCTGAAGCTCCTGCGTGAGCGGGAGGGACTGACCCGCGCTGAGTTGGGTGCGCGGCTGGGGTACGGAGAGGACCAGATCGCCTCGGTGGAGCTCGGCCGGCGGATTCCCCGGCCGGAGCTGATCGATAAGGCGGATCGCGAGCTGAACGCGGGCGGCGTCCTGATCGCGATGAAGGACGAGGTCGCGCGGGCCCGGTACCCCGCGTTCTTCCGGGATGCCGCCAAGCTGGAGGCGGAGGCGGTGGAGATGCAGTCCTACGACATCCATGTGGTGAACGGCCTGCTTCAAACCGAGGAGTACATGCGGGCGTTGCTCGCGATGCGCAGGCCTCTGCTGGAGGAAAGCGTCATCGAGCAGCGGGTGGCTGCCCGCTTGGCTCGGCAGGAGCTGTTCGCATCGCGGATCTCTCCACTGCTGAGCTTCGTCATGGAGGAGTCCGTGCTGCTGCGGCGACTTGGCGGCACGGCGGTGATGCGCGGCCAGTTGGAACAGATCCTCCTGGTCGGGCACCGGCGCAACGTCGAGGCGCAGGTGATGCCCCTCGATCGTGAGGACAACGCGGGCATCGACGGTGGCTTCACGCTGTTCACTCGCAAGGGTGGTGAGCAGATCGGTTACATGGAGACGCAGGGACATAGCACACTGGTCACTGATCGCGAGGAGGTCCGCGCCCTCGGGTCGCGCCACGGGATCATCCGAGCACAGGCGCTGACTCCCCGTGAGTCGCTGGCCTACATTGAGAAGTTGCTGGGAGAGCTATGAATGCCGACGAGAGCACCACAACATCGCAGGCCCTGGCCTGGTTCAAGAGCAGTCACAGTGGCGCGGAAGGCGGTCAGTGCGTGGAGGTGGCTGTGGCGAATGCGGCCGTCCACGTGCGTGACTCGAAGGACCCGGCAGGGCCGGTCCTCCGTATCGAGCCGGCCGACTGGGCGGCGTTCGTCCGGTTCGCTTCTGAGAGTCACGTCTGACCGGGGGCATGCGACGTGCCGTCCCGGGCGTGCACCCGGGACGGCTTCCTCTCAAGAGTCCGCGTCGCTACCGAGCTTGTCGCCCACGTAACCGAGCCGGATCACCCGCTGTTCTGGGACGAGTCGGAAGTGCAACCGCCCCTTCCCCGGGGTGAAGCGGCCGTGCCACGAGAAGCAGCGGTCCTGGCCGTCGAGGTCGGTGAAGGTGCACAAGTGCTGACGGCTCTGGGATTCCGGAGTGATGTGCGGGTGCTGCCAGTTGGGCTCGGGTGAGGTTGCAGGGTCCCAGCCGGCGGCCGTTGCTTCCAGGTCGATCAGCAGCTTGCGAACCGGCCGGAGCCACTTCACGTCGAGGCGGCGCAGGCAGCGCTCGAAGCGGGGGATCTTCTGGAGGTGCGGGAAGAACTCGTCCCAGGCGTCGAGGATCGCGGTGGGGGTGGTGAGCGAGGCAGTGGCCGTGTCCTGCGCCCAGGTCTTGTGTTCGTCGGCCTCGTCCGGGCTGGAGCAGTGCCGCGCGCGGTCACGGCTGCTCTCGATACCGTCCTCGGTGAGGTGCTGGATGTCGACGTCAAGCCACGAGGCCGACCACTTCGTCGACACCGGAAGACTGACGGCAAGTCCGTCGGTGAGGTGCGCGAAGGCGATGCCCTCGACCGCGCGTCCGTCGTGTTGGTACTCGACTCCGTCTGGGTCGAGTGCCAACTGGACGGCCTCCCTGAACGGCGAGCGGTTGCGCAGAGCCTGAAGGTACTGATGCCGGACGCGGTTCCGCGGGTTCGCGTTCACCCACTGCTGGTAGAGGTACCCGCGCGCCAACTCGGCCGTCGGCAGCGGGCTCTTGGTGATCAGCGCGATGCTCTGCCAGCTCTTGAGGTGGCGCAGCGTGTCGACGAAGCCGGCCATCGCGGTGTCCACCTCCCTGGGACTGGACTCGGACTCGCAGGACAGCTCGTTGAGAAACAGTGTCAGTGACACTCCCACCCCTGGGATTTCTGTTGAGGATCAATTTCAGGAACGTAGCGCGGGAGGTCAGTCGAGAAGCTTCTCTAGGGAGTTCTCCCATTCGTCGAAGAACCCTGTCGGCCACTCGGAGAGCATGCCGTCCTCGCCCATCACGGGGCTGATCACCTCGGCGGTCTGCTCATGGCGCCGGAAGAAGTGGACGGCCGTGGACGAGGCAGGGATGCGTCCGTCCTTCACGGCGATGCGAAGGCCGTTGAGGACATGGTCGGAATGAGTCTCCAGGAGGACCTGAGCCCCGGCGGCGACTGCGGCCACCGCGAGGTACGCCAGCCAGGTCTGCCCCTGCGGGTGGAGGTGCGCCTCCGGGTTCTCCAGGAGGATCAGGGCACCCGGCTGGGCCGACAGGCAGGCGACGACGATCGGCAGGGCGTACGTCAGCCCGAAGCCGACGTTGGTCGGACGGTAGCGGTTGGAGGCGGAGATGCCGGAGCCGAAACCGTAACTGAGGCGTACGGTGTCCGTCCCGTCGATGCCCACAGCCTGGAGGTTGACGCCCGGGCAGAGCCGCTGCATCCACGCCTCGGTCTGGGAGAGGAGCGACGCGGAGTGGTTGTCGTCGAGTCGGAGAGGCCCGGCCGCGACGGGGTCGTCCTGGTGAGCCCGCAGGAAGTTGACGGTGTGTTCGCCCCGGGAACCGAGGAATCCACGGCCCACGGCAGCCTGGTGGGAGCGCGGATAGCTGACGGCCGGGACGATCCGGTCGGCCTTGAGGTACTGGAAACCGGGCTGGAAAAGTGAGCACTCATCTGCGTCGTAGGCGTCCGGACCCATCGGACAGTCGATCATCCTCAGCAGATCGTCCTCACGGCCGTATGCGGCAGTCCAGTCGTAGCGGGTTCCGTCGGACGTCACGGCGAGCGTGATGCTGCGAGTGTCCACGGCGGCCGACTCGTGTCGCACGTACGTGTCGTGTCGCACGTCCTGACCAGTGCCGAGCTCGACGAGTTCACCGTTGAGGAGGAAACCGCCGCTGTCGTCGTAAAGATGGAGAAGCCCGTGGGACTGGCGGAGGAGCGCGAGGGACTGGAGAACCGTGCTCTTGCCAGAGGAGTTCAGCCCGGTGAGAAGCGTGAACGGGGCCAGGGCGATGTCCTGGTGGGCGAAGGCCTTGAAGTTGGTGATGCCGATGTGCTCAAGCATCAAGTGTCTCCTCGAAGATCCGGTCCATCTCGCGGAAGCGAAGCCTGACCTTGCCGACATCGCCGGTGCCGGCCGACACCGCGCCCACGAAGGCGGAGTCGTCCATGAGCTCCATGAACTTCTTCTCGACGACCGACTGGCGGGCGGCGAGCGCGTCGATCTCGGCGGGGGTCCGGTTGGCCAGGCATGCCGACTCGGTCTCGAACAGGGCCTTGTTGACCGGAGAACGGCGGTTGTAGCCGGGGAACCGCTTCCGGAAGGCGTGGATGCCGAAGATCCGTTCGGCCGCGTTCATGGCGTGGAGGAAACGTCCCGCCAGCCCGGAAAGCTCCTCGGGGGACAGGGTGTTGATGGTATGCATGGCGGAGCGGAGGAATCCGTCGAAATCCTGTGAGGCATAGGACTCCGGTGAGTTGAGGCTGAATGCCAGGAAGCGGAGGCACATCTCGCGGTCCGACATCCGCTCGGGGGACACGCTGCAGGACGTCGCACTGAGGAACGGCCTGGTGTTGGCGAGCTCGTAGAGGAAGGTCCGGGCCCGGCCGGGGATGAGCGCGTGGCGCAGTTCCTGACGGGTCAGGGGACGGCCGCCCGTGTTGATACGGGCGAAGATGTTGAACTTGACCTCCTCCGGTGTGCCGCGACGGATGAGGAGAACGACGAGTTCGGTCTCCTCGATCCGGGTCTGGAGGCGGCCCGGCAGGTCGGCGAAGGAGCATCCGTTGAACTCGGTCAGGTACTCCAGACCGGTGAGGACGAGAGGCTCGGCACCGATGGCGTCGGGGTCGACGAAGCGCGCGATGGTGGTGAGGCGTTGGACGCCGTCCACGATCGCCCATGACTCCTCGTCCACCTCGGCGGCGTAGAGCGTCGGAAGGGTGATCCGGAGCAGGAGCGATTCGATGAGCCTACTCTGCGCCTTCGCTGTCCAGATGCCGGCACGGCGCTGGAAGTCCGGCGCGAGGTCGATGGTGTCGCGCCGGATGCGGTTGAGGAGGAGTGAGACCGTGGGGGTACGGGTCTGAACCTCGATCTTGCTGGGATCGAAGGGGCTGGCGATCCGCTCACCGATGTCCTCGGACTCGACGCCGGAGCTCTTGCCGCCGTCGTCGAACTCGACGGGCAGCTGAGTTCCCGGCTCGTCGAGTGCGAAGAGCGCTTCCGCGGCGGGGTACTTGGACTTCCCGCCCGGGGCGTTGTCGGTGTCGGTCACGATCCATCCTCATTGGGCGTCAGCGGGGAGGTCGGCGTCGGCGGGGTCCACCGGCCGGCAGCGATCTCCGCATCGAGGCGTGCCTGGAAGTGCGCGTGGGCGGCGCGCATCTCGGTCTCGCGGTCGGCCTTGTAGAACGGCGCGGTGTAGCCCTCGGGCGGTGAGGTGGTGGTGGGGCTGGCCAGATGGTCGAGGAGGGCCGGGTAGGTCTCCTTGGTCTGGCCGTGTCCGTAGGCATTGAAGCTGCGGGCGAGCTTGCGTCCGTTCGCGTCGAAGTACATCTCCGCCTCGTAATCCGCCATGATCGGGTAGCGAGTCCTGTAGATCGCGACGAGCTGATCTGCGGTGATGCCGAGCCAGACGGAGACGAGTGCATCCAGCTCGACGAGGGCTGCGCGTCGCTCGTACTCGGTTCGAAGCGGAGTGTCGTACTCCCAGGCGGGGGTGAGCTGCGTAGCGAGGGGCTTGAGGTTCGGCCATCCTTCGTACGCCCAGCTCTCGTCCGCTGGCCAGGAATTATGGAACAGTTCTTCCCAGAGCGGTGAATACGCTTCAGTCAGGGAATTTAGGCGCAGGGAACGGAGGAGGAGAGGGTGTGCCAGGGGGTGGTCGACACTAGCTGAGGGCATCTTGTGCGCATCCGCAATGCGAAGGTCGGCTCGACCAGTGATGCGTAGTAGATAGTCGAGAGGTAGGGAAGCCCAAAAGCCCGCATTGAGCGCGGTCAGATGATTGTCTGCCAGTGCCAGAGAGTGGACGGCGTCGATGTGCGCCGGGCCAGGCGGAATGAGCGCGGCGAACAGGCTGCGTTCGGTATCGAACGGGATCATTCGACGCCAAGCAAGGCGGAAGTGGTCCGTGTAGGGTCGCCCATCCCAAACGTCCTTGGCTGCGTTGTAGCGATCGAGATCGCAGGCGCGAGTGTAATTGGTCCTGGGGATTTCTTTACGAGAAATCCTGGTGAAGTCGAACAGGGACCACTCGCGATTATTCCTGCATGGATTATTCGGCTTCTTGTTAAATGGAGTGGCGCCGGTGAAATGAGGGCCCTGGAGAATGAGCTCTTGGAGGGTGGCCGGCTCGCTGGTGGACCATCGAATGTATCCATCTCGCTTGGCGTTGGCCTCGTCGTATCCTCGGGAAATTTTGGGGTCAAGTCCGCTGAGTCGCTCACCAAAAGCGGCCAAGGCGTCGATGGCTCCTTGCTCGGCTTTCAGAACCGGGTAGAGGAGCGGCGTTTGGTCGGTAGGTCCGAGTTCGCCAGACAGGCGCTGCCAGCTAGTCAGTCGTTCCTCGTTGACGGGTACGACGCGGTCGCGGTGAGGACGGGTATCCCAGTGCCCTCGATGTTTGACCCCTGGGACAGCTCCGCTTCCGTCGTGAGAAAGGGATCCTGTGAGGGTATCAGCGCCGTATAGCTGACTCAGGTGCGCGAAGTTAATTTGACCGGGAGGGCCGTAAATGTGTAGGCCGAAATCCTGGGATCGATTCAAATCCTCGAACGCCCAGTTTGCGGCATTGACAAAGCTGGCATGGACCCGCAGGTGGTGGTAGGCGGCAGAGCGGAGAAGCGCCTCCCTGGCCCCTCCGAAATGTGAGTCCGGGTGGATGAGACCTGTTGCGGCGGATTTTGACTGATTTTTCCATACTCGGGTCATGAAGGCCCGATATAGATCTGGCTGAGTGCCGACAAGTGTGGGATAGGTTGATGATCCTCCTAGTGTCGAAACCATTCCAACATTAGATGAAATCTCGCCAAGGAAGTATTCGTAGTTGGCTGCCCTATTTTCGGCCAGTGCACCCTCTTTTCGCAGTCGCCACTCTGCTGCACTCGGCTTGTCGGCCAGCATGAACCACGGCTCAAGCTCTGCCAGGACAACATCCTCCTGCCACCTGGGTCGCACCCAGGGCGGGTTTCCCACCTGGATGTCGTAGCCGCCCCGGGCAAAGACCTGGGCGAACTCCAGCTCCCAGTGGAAGAATCCCTGCGCTTTCGCGACGTCCCGGGCGACTGACATCCAGGGGAAGCGGGGCAACAGGTCCTGGAAACGCGTCATGCCCATGTACCCGGGCAGGCCGTCCTCATACTTGGACAAGTCCTTGAGGCCCTCGAAGTGGCCCACCAGAGTGTTGGCTTCAACATCCTTGACGCCGACCATCGCCTCGGCGAACGCCAGCCAGTCATCGAGGGAGGCCAGCGCAATGGCTGAGTGCCGGTCGTCGCGGATGGCCTCCTTCCTGCGGCCCAGACGAAGCCGATCAACGGCCTGGCGGGTCAGCTCACCAGACTCCCCGAGGCCGCCGAAGAGGTCCTCGGCCTGCCAGGTCATCAGGACATCTGAATTCGACTCTTCTGCCGATGTAGCGGCAGCCGCAGGTTCCGTGGTGCGCGAGTCGAGCTCGTCCGTGCCATTCAGCACTGCGGCCTCTTGTACTGGCCAGAACCAGAGCGCGCACCAGGCGTCCATCAGCGTCTTGAGCCGCCAGTACGGGGTGTCGACCGCATGCAGGTCGGCCAGCACGTCCTCTCGCTTGACGGCCTCCTTCGGCCGTCGCAGCCAGTCGTCCTCCGCGCCCCACACGTCGATGCTGCGCGAGATGTCGCGCTCGGAGATTTCCAGACGCCGCGCCACGAGCCCCCACAGGTACTCGACCCGGCGGGCCAGCGCTTGCAAGCGCTCGGACTGCTTGGCGGTCGGCGTCCGCGTGATCGCCTTTCGCCATGCGCCCAGCGCCTTCGCCTCCTCGGGCGCGAGGGACTTGGCCTCCTTCTCGGCGGCGACGGCACCCCACTCCTTGGCGGGCAGCAGGAAGTGGTGCACAGCGTTCTCGGTCAGGCGCCGGAGATCCCCACTGCGGGTCTTCTGCTCCGTCACGGTGACGGGAAGGCCTTGTTCGGCGTCGGTCAGCGGGAATCGTTCCGGCGTCGTGCCTAGCCAGGCAGCCTTCTTGAGCTTCTCCGCCGAATACACCTCCCGCCGCCCGCCGATGAGCGAGTTCCCTCGCCGCAGGTGCAAGCCGAACCAGGGCGCTTCCATGCCGGGGTGCATGGTGTTGAGCCACAGCGAAACCTCAGCCAGCTCGACCGCCGTCTCGTTGAGGTCGACGCCGTACGAGTTGTGCAGGGCGATGTACGCCTTCACCTTCTGCAGCTCGACCGGGTACTTCTCCGTGTCGATGGCGACGCCCAGCTCGTCCTGGCGCCGCCGAAGGTACTCGGCCGCCACCTGGTTGATCGCCTCGTTGAGGAACGCGCCCGATCCGAGGGCCGGTTCGCAGATCTTCCAGTCCAGCAGCTCGCGGGCCTCCGTCACCGTGCCGTCCTGGTCCAGGCGGTGCTGGAGGGTGAGCTGAACGGTGACCTTGGTCAGCGACTCAGGCGTGTAGTAGGACGCCGAGGTCTGGCGGTCGCGGCCCGACAGCCGGTAGACGAACTCGCCCGGGGCGTACTTGGCCGGCACCTCCTCGCCGGTGTTCTCGTCGCGCGTCCGGACGAAGACGTTGTCCGGGTACTCGTCGACCTTCGACCTCGGGATCAGCCACGATCCGTCCTTCGGGTCGCCGCCCTTCGCGACCTCGTACAGCTCCTTGTCCGACACGAAGCCGCTGTACGACATCAGGCCCTCGTACACCGCCCCGAGCTGGTTGATGCCCAGCTGCGCATACGAGATGAAGCCGCCGCGCTCGCCCTTCCGCCCCTTGGTGAGCATCAGCAGGCGCAGCACCTTGTACAGCGTCGCGTTGCGCAGACGCGTGTCGAGGTAGCGCTCCTCGCCCGTCTCGTCGGCGTCGAAGCGCGGGTCGGGCACCGAGGCCGCGCCGATCAGCTTGATGGACTCGGGTTCGAACAGCTTGGAGTGCAGCGGCTCGAACCGCAGCCCCACGTCCTCCGAGGCCTTCTCCTCCACGACCCCGTGGGTCCGACGCGGCCGGTAGCCGTCCTGGACCTTCTTGAACAGCAGGTCCAGCGACTCGTACAGGTAGAACCCGCGCCGCGACTTCTCGTCCACCAGATCCCGCTCGGCGACGAGTTCGCCCAGCCGGCCCAGCCCGTACCCCTGTTGGTACTCGGGGTAGTCGGCCGGCAGGATGCCGAGCTCCGGCCGGGCCTCCGCGTACAGAAGGAACAGGATCCGGTACAGATACCGCAACGACTCCCGCGTCAGTTGCTTCCCCAACTCGGGGAGTTCCATGACGTCCTCGGGCCGCACGCCCTCGTTCTCGCGGATGCGGTCCAGCACCTCGTTGGCGATCAGCTCGACGCTCAGCCGCAGTCCGTCGCGCAGGTCGCTGGAGACGCCCACCGCGTGCTTGGTGGACTTGTCGACGAGCTCCGCGAGCGGGTTCTCGCCGCCCGCCTCCGGCGTGCGCAGCGAGTCCGCGCCGAACAGGGCTGCCACCGTGTCGAGTTCGCCGCCGGTCTTGGTGTCGTTGCGCTCCAGCGCGCCGTCCAGCGACACCGCGAGGTAGCGGCCCTCGCCCCAGGCCATCCGGTCGGCGAGGACGACCACACCGCCCACCAGCAGCAGCACGTACCGGGGCGCGTCCTCGCACGCGAACAGGAACGAGGCGAGCTTCGACCCGGTGGTGATGGTGTGCTGCCCGTCGAGCACCAGCGGTTCGAGCAGGCGCCCCGGGCCGTCCGGGTCCAGGGCGGCGTCCGGCTCGGCGGCCCAGCCGCAATCCAGCGCGATCAGGCCCTTCTCACTGTGCGCGACCTGCACCTCGTACGCCTGGTCGGCCCGCTCCACGGTGATGGTGCCGGGCTTGGCGTCGTAGCCGAGGGCCAGCAGCACCCGCGCGTTGAGCGCGCGCACCCGCTCGCGCCAGGCCGGCGAGCCGTAGGTGGCGGTGTCGTCGTCCGCCACGGTCCGATCGTCATCCGCCGCCTCTGGCAGGGCGAAGCCGGCCCGCGAGCGGAAGTAGGGGCGGCGCAGCGCGCGCAGGCCGGCTCGCGGGGTGACCGGCAGGGCGTCCGGGTCCTGCTCCGCGTCGTCGGGGGCGGCTGCGGCCTTCGCCGCCTCCTCGCGCTCCTTCCACACGCTCAGCAGCCCGGACTTGAGGTCCTTGGGCAGCACCTCGGCCAGGTAGTGGGCGGAGAAGTAGTCGCCGCGGTTCACCAGGGAGTCGTACGTCATAACTGCTTCTCTCAGGGGTCAGACGGCCTGGAGCGGCGTGGGGGCGAGGACGGCGAGGACGCGCAGGAGCGGGCGGCCGGTGGTGAGCAGCGAGTCGGCGATGCCGGCGAGCCGCTGCTTGGTGCGTTCGCCGGCCAGAGTCGGTTGCTCCCACTCACCGAGGCGGAGCCGGTAGTTCTCGATCGGTTCGCGCAGCGGCTCGTCCCAGGCCTCCCGGTGGTGTTCCAGGAACGCCTCCGCCCGTTCCAGTGCGGCGGGGATACCGTCCTGCAGCCGGTCGACGGGCCAGTGCTTCAGCGGGTTGGCCATGGTGGGGCCGACGCCGGAGCGGCGGAGTATCGCCACCATGTCGTCGTCGACGGTGCCGTCCCGCGTGACCGCCATCCACTTGACCACCGTCGGTCGGCCGAGAGCGTTGGAGTAGACGCCCTGGATCAGGTACGTGGGTTCGGCGACATCTGCGGTGACGACCAGCGCCTCCTGCCGCCCGAGGCGCACGAGCACCTTGTCGGTGAGCCACTCCACCACCGGGTGGAGGTCGGTGAGCAGCGAGATCTCCGGCCAGCTGGAGGTGGAGGACTCGCGGGCGCGCTGCAGGGAGTGTTCGGCGAGGCGGCGGTTGAGGGTGACGAGCAGGCGTTCGCGGAGCCGCTGCTCGCGGACGTAGTCGAGGGGCAGGGCCTTCAGCCGGTGGACGAGGTCGGCCGGCGGGCGGAAGGAGATCAGGCCGGAGGTCTCGTCGCGGTCCATCTCCAGGCTGCTCTGGGCGTCCGGGAAGACCTCGCGCAGGGCCTCGTCCAGGAACTCCCGGGTGGAGGCGAACAGGCGCGGGACGTCGGCGCGCGGCACTGAGGTGTCCTCGCCGTTCGGCTCCTCACCGACCGAGCCGAAGAAGTCGGCGAGGAAGTCGTCCATGCCGTCGGCCTCGTCGGCCTGCGGGCGGTGTGATTCCAGGGACTCCTCCACCGTGCGGCCGCGCAGCAGATCCTGGATGAGCGACTTCTCTTCTGCCTCCGCGCGGTAGAGGCCGGTGACTGCCTCCGCCGTGCCGAGCTTCTGGTGGGCCTCGCGTTCGCGGTCGAGCAGGCGCTCGGCGACGAGGGTGTCGTCCTTGGCGCCCTCGACCTCGCTGGTGAGGATCAGTGCGCGGAACTCGGGGGAGCGGGCCTGGCCGTAGCGGTCGATGCGGCCGTTGCGCTGCTCGATGCGGATCAGTGACCAGGGCACGTCGTAGTGCACCAGCTGGCTGCACTGGCGGTGGAGGTTGACGCCTTCGGACGCGACGTCGCCGGTGAGTAGGACGCGCACGGGGGTGTCGGCGAGGCCGAAGTCCTCGACGCACTGCATCTGCTGCTCGTCGCTGAGGCCGCCGTGCATCAGGCGGACGGCGCCCTGGGCTGTCCGGCCCTTGAAGCCGAGCGCGGCAGGGAGGACGGAGTGCAGCCATTCCAGGGTCTGAACGCGCTCGGAGAAGACGACGACGCGGGTGTCGGAGCCCGGTCCCACCCCGATCGCCCGCAGCTCGGAGACGAGCGCGTTGAACTTCGCCGAATCCGTGTCGGACATCGCGCCCGCGAGGTCGCGCAGCCGGAGCAGCGCCTCCCGCTCCGCCGCCACCGCGGACTGGATCTCCTTCTTCGCCAGCGTCTTGATCCGGGTCTCGACGGTGGCCTTCAGCGCGGCGGGCGAGGACAGGAAGGACTTGAGCAGGGTGTAGGGGAAGAGCGGTACCTCGCTGACCGACTTCCGGCCGTCGGACGGCAGCCAGACCTCGGCCAGCTCTTCGAAGATCTTCTCCTCGGCCGGTGTGCCCGCGCAGCGGACCGATCGGGAGGGCCCGCGGTCCGCCCACTGCCCCTTCATCTGCTCGCGCACCTCTTGGCTGATCTTCGTACGGCGGATGAAGAGGTGCTCGATGTCCTCGGCCCGGTAGTTCTCCGGGTCGCGGATGGCCGCCGGGTCGAGCAGGCCGATGAGCTCGGCGAAGGACTTCGCGTCGCCGTTGTGCGGGGTGGCGGAGGCGAGGATCAGGGCGTCCGTACGCGGAGCCAGGATCTGGGCGAGCTGGTTGCGCAGCGAGCCGCGGTTGATCAGGTTGTGCGATTCGTCGATGACGACCGCGTCCCAGCTGATCCGTTCCAGGTGGTGCTTGTACTGGTCGGTGTTCTTCAGCGTGTCGATCGAGACGATCACGCGCTTGAAGTAGGTGAAGGGGTTGCGGCCGGCCGGGATCTCGCGCTGGATCCGTTCGATGCCCACCGAGTCCAGCCGGATCAGCGGGATCGCGAAACGCGTCCACAGCTCGTGCTGGAACTGCTCCAGCACGTGCTGCGGGGTGACGACCAGGATGCGGTCCCCGCGGCCACGCCGGATCAGCTCGGCGAGGGTGATCCCTATCTCCAGGGTCTTGCCGAGGCCCACCACGTCGGCGATCAGCATCCGGGGCCGCAGGTTGCGCCCGGACAGCGCGAGTTGGGCCGGGCGCTGCTGGTAGGGGAGGGGGTCCAGCAGGAAGGAGTCGGCGAGGGCGAGGCCGCGCTCGGACTGGGGCAGGGCGGTCCGTCGCAGCACGGCCTCCAGGAAGAGGCGGGAGCGGCGGAAGTTCGGCGAGTCGTCGGCGACGAGCTTCGTCTGCCGGGGGTCGACCAGCTCGATCTCGTCAAGGGCGGTGAAGAAGACCGCCTCCTGGTCGCGGACGAAGTCCGAGACGCCGACCACTTCGACCCGGGCACCGTCGTGCTCGGTGAGCGAGCTGTTCCGTACGAGCCACACTTCGTCCCGAACGAAGACCTGGGCGCCCGCCGGATACGGGTCCTCCGTGGTCCCGGTCGGTTCGGCGCTGCTCAGCTCGGGGGTCACCCGCTGCCTCCTGTGTTCATCGTGCTGTGCGGTGGTCGCGGCCGCCCTCGCGGGACAGCGCACCAGGTGAAGAGCTTACGGCGAGTGCGAGGAGAGGGCCGGGCCTCGGTCAGAACGGGGCCTTGGCCGCGTAGACCTCGCGCAGCTGTTGGGCTGTGCGACGGGCCTGCAGCGATCGCCGGGGCGTGCAGGGCGCTGATGCCGACGGCGGGGCAGACGCCGGTCCGGGGGCGTCGGCGGGTGCGGCTGCCACTGCGGGGACGTCCTTGAGCGTGGGGGTGTAGCCGGGGCTTTCGTCCGGTGTGGGACCCGGCGGCGGGGCGACGGCCAGCGCCGGGGCAGGAACCGTGGTTGCGTCGGCCGGGGCAGGTGGGAGGAGCTGCACGGTTCGGGCCGTCGACTCAGGCCCGGGAGCCGGATGCGCTGCGGTCAGAGCTGTCAGCCGTCGGCGGGCCTGGGCGACCTTGAGCCCCTGGGCCTCGATGACGGCGCGGAACTCCTTGACCACGGACGGCAGGGTCGGCCGGTCCTCGGCCTCGTGGGCCAGCATCGAGGCCAGGATCGGTGACAGCTCGGCCGGGACGCCGGTCAGGTCCGGGGGCGTGTCCGGATCGGTGACCATGTGGAAGAGCACATGGACGTTGGCCGCCTGGTACGGGTACCGGCCGGTCAGCGCGAAGAGGAGGACCGCGCCCAGCGCGTACGCGTCGACCGCCTCCGTGAGCGGCTTCACGCCGTTGGCCTGTTCCGGCGCCATGCACATGGGCGTGCCGACGACCGTGTTCGGGGCGGTGAGGGAGGAACCCGACTCGGCGAACACCGCGAGGCCGAAATCGATGATCTTGGGGCCGTTGGGCCCCAGCAGGACATTCGCCGGCTTGAGGTCCCGGTGCAGCAGCGCTTGCTTGTGCACCAGGGCCAGGGCCTCGGCGAGGGTCGCACCGAGCGAGGCCACCAGGACTGCGGGCAGCGGGCCGTACGTGTCCACGTGCCTGCGGAGATCGGCGCCTTCCACGTACTCCGTGGCCAGCCACGGCGGTTCGGCCTCGGGATCCGCGTCGAGGAAGGCCGCGACCCGGTTTCCCCAGACGGTCTTGAGGACCTCGATCTCCTGGGCGAATCGCAGCCGGGTCTCCGAGTCGACCAGCGACGGCTTGATCACCTTGAGCGCGGCCTGCTCCCCGCTGGGGGACTCGCCGAGGTACACCTGGCCCATGCCGCCCTGACCGATCCGGGCGAGGAGTTCGAAACCGCCGATCTCGGGCGGGTCCTCGGGGCTCAGGGGAGTCGTCGTGTGCACGCCCGTCCTCGTCGTGGTGCTGATCGGAGACCTACGTGGCCACCGTAGTGGACCCTGCGCGGTCAAGCGGGTGGATCGGGAGACGCGGCCTCCTGGCCCGTGGCGAGACAGCCTTGTTCGGTGCTCTGGCACGGCTCGCTCAACCTGCTCGCGGGCAGCGGGCCGACCGACCTGATGATGCGCTTCACGGACCCCGCATCCTGCGAACGGGTCAGCCGGGTCATCGACCGGGCCCGCAAGGAACGGGCTGCGTGGAACCCGCGGGCTGCTGGCGGAAGCACCAACAGCGCGAGCCCCGCTTCGTCCGAGCCCACTGAGCCCGGTGCGACCGATGCGGCGAGGATCCGGCCCGGGGACACCGTCAATGGACGGCTCTACCTCAAGGTCCCTTTCGGGGAGAAGAACGAGGCCAAGTCACTCCTCAAGGCCCAGTGGGACGGGCTGAACCGGCTCTGGCACGTCGACGCCGAGCGGGTCACCCGGGAGCAGGCCGCCCGCTGGCTGCCATGAGAACAGGACACGAGCATCTGGGCGTTCCCGTCCTGCCGGGGCAACTTGTGGCACCTTACTGGGAGCTGACACGATTTCAGTTAGGCATCCCTCCGGGCGTTGCGGACAGGACATCGCCGGGGAGGCGCGGAGAGGGGACGGGATGGCACGGGTGAACCTGCGGGCCGCGTTCATGAGCGGGCTGTCGTCCACCGTCACGGCGCAACAGGTCTTCACCAACCGGGTCGACGAAGTGGCTGCCTTCAACCGGTCGGTGGAGGGCCTGCGCCGGACCCTGGACGAGGCCGATGTCTCGCCGGTCGTGGACCGGGCGCAGGGGCGCCGCAACGTTCTGACGCTCTACGGGGTCGGCGGCATAGGAAAGACGACGCTCTCCCACGAGCTTGAGCGCCGACTGCTCGCCGACGCTGCGGCCGAAGGGCGCGACGACGTCGTGACCGTACGGGTCGATGTCTCGGAGGACGGCGCCTGCGACATTGAGGGCCTGCTGCTACGTCTGCGGGCCGGGCTGGGACAACTGGGCAGCCGCTGGCCCGCCTTCGACCTGGCGCTCGCCTCCTACTGGGCCCGTGCCCACCCCGGGGAAGCCCTCCAGGACTTCCTCGATGCCTCACCGGCCCTGCGCCGAGCCTCCCACAGTATCGGGCTCGGCGAGCAGATCTCGGAGACCGTGAGGGAGGTCGACCCCGCAGGGCTCGGCGGTCTGACCGGGCTGGCGCAGCGCGCGGCCCTGGCCACCTATCGCGCCGTCCGGGACCGGGTCCGCGAGGGACGCCTGCTCGCCGACTGTGAGCTGTTCGCCGAACTGATCGAGGCCGACGCCGACTACGAGACGCTCTCATACTTCCCGTACCTGCTGGCCTGGGACCTGGACCACCTGCCCTGGCGGGGCCGACCGGCCCGGCGGCCCACGGTGTGCGTGTTCCTCGACACCTTCGAGGTGGTCAACGGCAGCGCCGACCGTACGGTGGAGCGCCTGATCCAGCGCTGTGTCTACCTGATGCCCAACGTGCTGTTCGTGATCACCGGCCGAAACCGCATCGACTGGGCCGACGCCGGCGTTGGCGGTGAGCTGGACTTCACGGGTCCGCAGCACTGGCCGAACCTGCACTTCAGCAACGATACCGTCGAGCCCCGCCAGCACCTTGTCGGCTATCTTTCGGACTCCGACGCCAACAGCTACCTCAGCGAGGCGCTCACCCGGGACGGCGAGCCCGCCATGCCCGCCGAGGTCCGTCGGCGGATCATCGCGGGCGGCCAGGGTCTACCCCTGTACCTGGACCTGTCGGTGTCGCACTACGCCGCACTCCTCGCCCGCGGCGGGCAGCCGTCGGCGGCAGACTTCGGCGGATCGTTCACCGCGGTGGCCACCCGGTCGATCCGTGACCTGCCCCGGGAGGAGCGCGACCTCGTCCGCACCGCGGCGCTGACCGACCGGGTCGGCGCCGATCTGCTGCGGGCCGGACAACCCAACGTCTCCGACGGCAGCGTGGCCCGGTTCCTACGTCGACCGTTCCTGACACACGACGACGCCTACGTCCTGCCGTACGCGCTGCACGCGGCGCTGCGCCACGCCATCGGCGAGGCGGACCGGACCCTCCCGGACGGCTGGTCCGACCGCGACCGCAGCGAGGCCGCGGCCCGGCTGCTCGCCTGGCTCGGCGAGCGCCTCGGACCGTCCTCCGGGCGGGCCGCCATCGCCCAGGCTCTTGAGTCCGGCCTCAAGCTCTCGGCGGAGCACGGGGTCTTCGCCGACTGGATGGCCCGCGCCACGCAACGCCTCGTCGAAGCAGGACAGTGGTCGGAGCTGGGTGCCGGACTTCCCGCCGAACGGGCCGGGACGCCGGAGTACCGGGCCGTTCTCGCCGCCATACGGGGTGTCCAGCTGCGCCGCACGGGCCACGCCACGCGGGCGGTAGAGCTGCTCGGCAGCGCGGCGGAGGGCGTGCGGCAGGGCAGTCCGACGGCGCAGCTGGTGCAGGTCCACCTCGCCCACGCGCTGCGCAACCACGGCGACTACACCAAGGCGGCGGAGATCTACCGTGCCCTGGTGGGCGGCGAGTTCGACTCCGTGGCCCGGTACTGGCTCTGCGACTTCGACTACCTCAACGGACGTTTCGGCACGGCGCTGGGTTCGCTGCGGGAGCAGCGCAGCCGCGGGCCGGAGGACGAGGGCGAACGGCTGCGGCTGATCGGGCACATCTGGCGGGTGAACGCCCGCTTCGACGAGGCGACCGCCGCGTACGCCGAGGCGATCGACCTGGCCCGGCGTGAGGGCCTGGCCGCCGCGGAGGCGAAGGCACTGGCCAACCTGGCGCAGACCGCCTGCTGGTCCGGTGACACGGCTACGGTGTCGGACGCGGCGATCAGGGCGCGGGACCTGCTCGATCTGGTGCCCAACCCGGTCGAGCTGGTCAAGGTCCGCTCCGCCGAGGCGGTCGCGCACGCGGTGGCCGGTGACGCCGTGGCCGCCGTGGAGGCCGTGGGAGGTACGCGGCAACTGGCGGACGGCATCGGCTACCGCGGCGGCCACAACCTGGCCGATGTGGCCCAGATCCTGCTCGGGGTGATCGACGGTGACCACGACGGCGCACGCCGCACGCGGGCCGAACTCGACGCACGAACCCGCAGGTCGGGCGGCAACACCTACTGGGTCCCGATCGTGACCAGCTGGATCGAGGGCGTCCCGCAGGCTGTGGAGCTCGACCCGCGGGTCGAATGGGTCGACGGCGCGGCCGTGTCGCTGGGCCGGTGGGCCGAGGTGGCCGCGCGACGATGAGACGCGAGGACGCTGGGCCCGGGGCCGGTGTCGGACGAGGGGAAGAGATCACATGACCGATCCGGTGTGCGTCGAGCCGGCACGTGTCGGCCTGGTCGGAGTCGGCATCATCGCCGAAACCCACCTTGCCGTCCTGGCCGAACGGGACGATGTGGCCCTGGAGTTCACGGTCGACTCCCGGCCGGTTGGGCCGGTGAAGTTCCGGGGCACCACGCCGCCTCACTACGGCAGCCTCGCCCAGGCGCTCGACGCACACCAGCCGGACCTGGTGGTCCTCGCCACCCCCACGGAGACGCACGCCGAGCTGGCGATCCTGGCCCTCCTTCACTCAACGGCCAGAGTGCTCGTGGAGAAGCCTCTCGTCCATGACCTGGCCTCCCTCACGGGGCTGCGCGAGCTGGACGGGAAGGCCGACGTGCAGAACCGCGTGTTCACCGCCCATCACTTCGCCTTCTCGCCCGAGGTCGACTGGGCGGCGGAGTTGCTCGCCGCGAACCCGGACTGGGGGCCGATCACGGCCGTCACCTCGGCCTTCTACGATCCCTACGTCCTTCGCGGCACAGAAGCCTTCGCTTCGTACGTCTCCAGCTGGATGGACTCCGGGGTGAACCAACTCAGCATGCTCACCCGCTTCGTGGACCTCACCGAACTCACCTCCTTCCAGCAGGTGGACGGTGGCGCGAGCGCGTGGTGCACGGTGGGATTCCGCTCCCGGGGCGAGGCCGGCACAGCCCGGCTGCGCAGCAGCTGGCTGACCGGTTCCAGCAGTAAGGAGAGCAGCTTGGTGCTCGGCCGCTCCAGTGTGGAGGTCTGGATCGACCACACTGCCATGACCGGATTCGCTGCCCGGGAGGGCGAGTTGCTGGCAGCCTTCGGCAACGACGGCCGGACCGCGCGAAAGGTTGCCCACTACCGCCCGCTCTACGCCAGCCTGCTCTCCGGCCGGCCCGATCCGGTACTCGGCTTCGATGCCGCGGCGACGATCACGGCGATCCATCACGCGGTGCCGGAGGCTCGGTAGGCGCCGGGCTGTCGGCTCGGTCAGGAGCCTCAGCGAACGAACCCTGACCTGGGAAGACAGTGACAAGCGGGCGAGAAGGGCCCGGTTCGGACAGTGTCCGGACCGGGCCCTTTTGCGTGTTCGAGGGCGTGTTGAGGCCTGGGCGAGGGGAACTGATGGTCGGATGAGCTGATTGACAGTCTGCAAAACCATCAGTCATGCTGACTTTCAAGAATGGTGATGCACAGAGAGGGTGGCAGCTCATGGGGCACCGGTACGCGTTCCTCTTCCCCGGGCAGGGCAGCCAGCACGTGGGCATGGGGGCCGACCTGTACGAGCGGTCGCCCTTCTTCGGACAAGTGCTGCGACGGGCCGGGGCGATGGTCGGGCAGGACATCGAGGAGGCGGTGCTGGTCGGTCCGGCCGAACGGCTGACCGAGACGGTGCCGACCCAGTTGTCCGTGCTGGCGCTGTCCTGCGCGCTGACGGCCGAGTTGGACCTGCTCGGGCTGGCGCCGGCCGTGGTGGCCGGGCACAGCCTGGGGGAGTACTCGGCGTTGGTGGCGGGCGGTTGGCTCGACCTGGACGACGCGTTGGTGGTGGTCGCCAACCGGGCGGCCGAGATGGCGGACTGCTGTGTCGCCACGCCGGGGGCGATGGCCGCCGTGCTGGGGATGGACCCGGCGACGGTGCGGATGGCCGCCGCCGAGATGTCCGGCACGGTGGTGGTCGCCAACGCCAACAGCCCGCGTCAGTCGGTGGTTTCCGGGGAGAGCGAGGCCGTCCGGCTGCTGTCCGCGGTGCTGCTGGAGCGGGGCGCAAAGACGGTGATCCCGCTGGAGGTGCACGGCGCCTTCCACTCGCCGCTGATGACGCAGGCGGAGGACCGGCTGGCCCCGCTGATCGCCGACCTGCCGCTGCACGCCGGCCACACCCCGCTGATCAGCAGTATGACCGGCCGACTGGTCACCGACCTCGACTCCTACCGCAGCCTGCTGGCCCGTCAGATCGCCGCCCCCGTGGAATGGGTCGGCGTGATGGAGACGCTGCGCGCGGAGGCCGTGGACACCTGCATCGAGGTCGGCCCGGGCACCGTACTGCGCGGCCTGCTGCGGCAGTTCGACCGCAAGGCGGTCTCCGCCTCCTGCGCCGGGTGGGGCGACGCGATGGCACTCACCGTGGGCGACGAGCACCTGCTGGTCGCCTAGCACCTGGCCCGACCGGCCGTAACGAGCACTGAGCACCGACCACTTCACCGACCGAGAGGGACAAGGAGAGCGCGATGCGTCGAGTCGCGATCACGGGCCTGGGGGTCCTGGCACCCAATGGCATCGGAAGGAAGAACTTCGCCGAAGGCCTCTGGGAGGGCCGCAACGGCGTCTCCCGCATCGGCTCCTTCGATGCCGCGGGATTCAACTCGCAGATCGCCGGCCAGTTGCCGCCGGTGGTACTGCCCGGCAGCCCGGCCGAGGAGCCGGACGGGGACGACCGGGTGGTCCGGATCGCCCTGGCCGCCGCGTACGAGGCGATGGCCGACGCCGGGCTGGACGGAACGGGTGACGTCGACCCGTTCCGCACCGGTGTGGTGATCGCCAACGCGATCGGCGGCACCAAGTTCATGACCGAGCACTTCCCGGACCTGACGGCGGGTGGCACCGGCCCGATCGACGTGGCCGCCGCGCACCGCCGGCTGCACCTGTCCGCGACCTTCAACACCCCGACCGCCGCGGTCGCCGACGCCTTCGGCCTGTGCGGCCCGGCGGTCACCCTGACCACCGGCTGCACCGGCGGCAACGACGCGGTGGGCTTCGCGTTCGACGCCATCCGCCGCGGCGAGGCCGACGTGATGGTGGCCGGGGCCGCCGAGGCGCCGATCACCCCGTTCGTGGTCGCCTGCTTCGACGTGATCGGCGCGCTGTCGGTGCGCAACGACGACCCGGAGCACGCCTCCCGGCCGTTCGACCGCTTCCGGGACGGCTTCGTGCTGGCCGAGGGCGCGGGCATCGTGGTGCTGGAGGAGTGGGAGCACGCCCGCAAGCGCGGCGCCGCGATCCTCGGGGAGGTGCTCGGCTTCGGCAGCAGCGCCAACGCCTTCCACATGACCGACCTGGCCGAGCACGGCACCGACCTCGCGCGCTCCTTCCAACTCGCGCTGGACGACGCCAAGGTGCCCGCCGAGCGGATCGGCTATGTGAACGCCCACGGCTCCTCGACGCCGCAGAACGACGTCTGCGAGACCAACGCCGTCAAGCTGGTGCTCGGCGAGCAGGCGTACCGGACGCCGGTCAGCTCGATCAAGTCGATGGTCGGCCACGCGCTGGCCGCCGCCAACGCCCTGGAGTTCGTGGCCTGCGTGCTCGCGCTGAACGAGCACCGGCTGCCGCCCACGGTCAACCACGTCGAGCCCGGCGAGCACTGCGACCTCGACTACATCCCGAACACCGCCCGCGAGGCGACCGTGGACGCCATCGCCAGCCTCTCCAGCGGTTTCGGCGGCATCCACTCGACGGTCGTCCTCGGCCGCGCCTGAGCCACCCAACGGAAAGAGAGGACACGAGATGCGCAAGGTCGTCATCACCGGGGTGGGGCTGGCTCTCCCGGGCGCCCGGACCGCGGAGCAGTTCTGGGAGCTGGTCGGCGCGGCCCGCCCGGCGGTCAGCGAGATCGACCGCTTCCCGACCGAGCAGTACACCGCGCACCGCGCCGGCGTCGCCGGGGACGAGGCGGTCGCCTCGATCCCGCTGCGGCTGCGCAAGCGGATGGACCGTTTCTGCCAGCTGGCCCTGGTCGCCGCGCAGGACGCGCTGGCCGCCTCCGGCCTGGACCCGGCCGAGGCCCCCGAGGGGGTCGGCGTTTACTTGGGCAACATGTTCGGCGGCTGGGAGATCACCGAGGAGAGCATGCGCCGGCTCTGCCAGGTCGGCTACACCGGCGTCAGCCCGTACATCGCCTCCGCCTGGTTCCCGACCGCCCCGCAGGGCCAGATCAGCATCAAGTGGGGGATCAAGGGCTTCTCCAAGACCATCGCGGCGGACACCGCCAGCGCCGCCGTGGCGATCGGCTACGCGGTGCGGGCGATCGCCGAGGGCCGCGCGGACGCGATGCTGGCCGGTGGCGCCGAGGCGCCGGTCACGCCGTACACCTACACCTTCTGCGAGACCAGCGGGCGGCTCAGCCCGGGCGACTACCGGCCGTTCGGCGCCGGTGCGGACGGCTACCTGGTGGGCGAGGGCGCGGTGGTCTTCACCCTGGAGGCCGAGGAGAGCGCCAGGGCGCGCGGCGCCGAGATCCTCGCCGAGGTCGCCGGGTTCGCCGCCGGGCACGCCGGCTCGGACCAGGTCTTCGGTCGCACCGGTACCGATGTGCTGACCCATGTGGCGCAGACCGCGCTGAAGGAGGCCGAGGTCGCCCCGCAGGACCTCGACCTGATCGCCCTGGACGCGCAGGGCACGGTCTACGCCGACGCCGGCGAGGTCCGGGCGGTGCAGGACCTGCTCGGCGCGGGCGCGGTCGACCGGGTGCCGTGCACCACCGTCAAGCCGGTCACCGGCCACCTGCTCGGCGCGGCCCCGGCCGTGGACCTGCTGGCCGCGCTGCTGGCGATCCGCAATGGGGCGGTGCCGCCGGTGGCGGGGATCACCGCGGGGGAGCGGGAGGCCACCGAGCTGGACCTGATCGTCGACGCCCCCCGGGTGCGGCCGGTGCGCACCGCGCTGGTCAACGCGCGCGGCGCGGACGGCACCGTGGCGGCCCTGGTGCTGCGCGGGCCGGCCGGCGACACGAACTGACGGTGCGTCAGAACAACGTCAGGAAAACCACATTCAACCAGTCGAGGGAGAACCCGAGATGAGTACCCAGACCCTGTCCACCTTCGACCGCCTCAAGGCCGTGCTGGTGGAACTCGGCATCGAGGCCGAGGAGATCGTCCCGGAGGCGCAGCTGCGCGCCGACCTGGACATCGACTCCGCCGAACTGGTGGAGACCGTCGCCTCGTTGGTGGGCGGCCAGGCCCCCGACGGCAAGGCGCTGAAGAACGTCCGTACGGTCGCCCAGCTGGTCGAGTTCCTGGACGGCCGGATCTGAGTCGCCGCGAGCCCGCCCGCTTGGCGGGCGAGACCGACGACCGCCGAGGAGAGGAGGCGTGTTGACATCCCCCTCCGGCTGAAGCCGGAGGTTCCAACCCTCGCGGGTCGGGCTTTCTGCTTCACAGCCGGTTGCCGACCTGGGATCACCAGCAAGGGACGGTGTGCCGCCCATCGGTCTTGCATCAGCTCCACAGACCTGACTTCCCGCCAGCCCGGCGGTAGGCCGATCCGAAACTTGGTTCTCGTCCCGAATCAGCGTGAGCAACTATCACACACAGTGACTCGAGGAGTAGGAGTGGCCGTCCGCCTTGACGGCTGAACGCCGGCTCTTGCCCCGCCATGCGGGAAGTCCGTTTCCTCCCCCGGCTGAAGCCGGGGGTATTCACGGAGGTATCAGATGACAGAGCACGAGGGCCCGCCGCCCGCGGTGCCCGGGCTCCGGCTGATCGACCTGAGCGTCATCGTCCAGGACACCCCGAGCGAGGCGACCCCGGTCGAGGTCGAGGTGCTCGACCACGAGACCGGCGCCGTCGTGCTCGGACTCGGTCCGGACGCGTTCCCGGACGGCATGGCGGTCTCCAGTGAGACCGTCACGCTGACCACCCACACCGGGACGCACATGGACGCGCCCCTGCACTACGGGCCGGAGTCCGGCGGTGCGCCCGCGAAGAGCATCGACCAGGTTCCCCTGGAGTGGTGCTACGGGCCGGGCGTGCGCCTGGACGTCCGCCATGTGCCGGTCGGCAGCGCGATCACGGTGGACCAGCTGATCGCCGCGCTGGACGAGGCCGAGCACGAACTGGTCCCGGGCGACATCGTGTTGCTCTGGACCGGCGCCTCGAAGCACTGGGGAACCGCGGAGTACCTCACCGAGTACGCCGGCCTCTCCGGGAAGGGCACCGCCTTCCTGGTGGAGCGCGGGGTCAAGGTGATCGGCATCGACGCCTGGGGGCTCGACCGCCCGATGGCCGCGATGGTCGAGGAGTACCACCGCACCGGTGACCGCGAGGTCCTGTGGCCCGCCCACATCTACGGGCGGGTCAGCGAGTACCTGCAGCTGGAGAAGTTGAACCGGCTGGAGGAACTGCCCGGCGCGACCGGCTTCATGGTGACCTGCTTCCCGGTCGCCGTGGCGGGCGCGGGCGCGGGCTGGACCAGGGTGGTCGCGATGGTCGGCCCGACCGGGCAGGCCCCCGCGCACACCGCCGCCCCCGCCTGGCCCGCCGCCGGGCTGGACGGGCGACAGCCGGACGGGCGAGAGGCGGACTGAGCCGTGGTGGTCCGCTTGGGGGTCGACGTCTCGGACGTCGCGGACTGGGCGGTACGGCTGCGGCGCACCCCGCAGGTGGCCGCGGTGGCGTTCACCGAGCGAGAGCTCGCCGCCACCGCGGCCGACCCGCGTGCGCTCACCGAGGTGTGGGCGGTCAAGGAGGCCGTGCTCAAGGCGCTCGGGACGGGCTTCGACGGGATCGGCTGGCGCGGGGTCGAGGTGGCGCCGCCCAGGGGCGGGGCCCGGGTGGTCCGGATCGCGGGCGGCCGCCACCCGCCGGGCTTTCCGAGGGTGCTGTGCGGCGCGGTGCGGGAGGTCGGGGCCTCGGTGCTGGCGGCGGTGGTCGCGGCCCCGGGCCTCGGCCACCGTCCGCCGCCGCGGCTGCGGGCCGCCCTGGTGGCGGTTCCGGACGGTCTGCCGCGCCGGGAGCGGCAGCTGGCCCACTCGGCGGCCGCCCGGCTGGCCGGACGGCGGGCCTGGGAGGATCTGTGCGCGGGCGTCGGCCGGACGGCCGGACGCACCCGCTGGGGCCGTACCGAGGCGGGCGCGCCGGTGCTGCGCACGGTGGACGGGCGGCGCGTCCCGGTGGCGCTGGCCCACGGTGCCGGGCTGGCGGCCGCTGTGGTGGCGCTGCCCGCTGCCCGGGAGTCGCGGGCGCCGGTGCGGAACGGGCCCGGTGATTCGGGCACGGGGTCTGGAAAATCATCTCTAGAGCTGACTATCATCGCGCATGACAATCTGCTCAAGGAGGTGACGGGCCATGCCTGAGACGGCGGACACCGCCCCGGCCCGGCGGCCCGAGCCCGGACCCGGCCGGCTGCTGCGCCTGGCGGCCGACCGGTTCTCCGACCGGCTGGCCGAGGCGCTCGCGGACCGCGGCGTGCGGCCCAAGGACCACGCCGTGCTGGCCACCCTGGTGGCCCAGGGCCCCAGCGCCCAGCAGGCCCTCGGCGAACAGCTCGGGATCGACCGGACCAGCATGGTCGGGCTGATCGACCAGCTGGAGGAGCAGGGCTGGGTGGTCCGTCGGCGCAACCCGGCCGACCGGCGCGCCTACCGGATCGAGCTGACCGAGTCGGGCGTCCGGCTCGCCGCCGAACTCGCCGCGCTGGAACGGCAGGTGGACGAGGACCTGCTGGCCGGCCTGGCCGCCGCGGACCGCGGCGCGCTGGAGCGGCTGCTCGACCTGCTGGCGGCATGACGAAGGCGACGGCGGCGTGACGAAGGCCCCCGGCCGCATGACGAAGGCAACGGTGGCATGACGAAGGCAACGGTGGCATGACGAAGGCCCGGCGCACGGACGCCGGGACACGTGAAGCTCACAAGCACCGAAGACTCAGAACGGGAAGCTCGGCACCGAGACGGCCGAGGCGCGGTAGACCTCGGCCCCCGGACACGCGACCTGGACGGTGTGCCCGCCGCCCGCGGTCGGCAGGGTGACCAGCACCGGCTCGTGGCCGAACCGCCGGTGGGCCAGCTCCACCCAGTCGACGGCCGGCCAGGCGCCGGAGGGCAGCCGCCCGACGGCATGGCGGCGCAGCAGCGCGAGCTGCTCGGAGCCCTGGTGCCAGGCCGTCAGCGCCCGGGTGCCGCTCGGGCCGGTGGGCGGCGCGAAGCGGGTGCGCCGGGCGCGGTGCGCACCGGGCCGAGCCGTTCGACCGGCCGATCCGGGCCCCGGCGGGCGGCCCAACCGGGCGGCCATCGCCTTGAGGAAGGCGTTCTCCAGGGCGGCACCGGGTGTCTCCCGTCCGCTCACCCCGAAGCTCGCCGCCTCACCGTCGCCGCGGTGCATCACGACCATGCCGAGCGCGAAGCCGACCGAGGTCCACAGGAACGCCTCCGCCGTCAGCCCCTGCGCGGGCAGCGCCCGGCGGACCTCCTCCGGCAGCCGGTCGGACAGCAGCACGGTGGCGTCGGTCAGCCGGGTGTGCGGGTGGCGCCACCAGCGGGCCGCGACGTCCAGCGCGAGCACCTCGGCGAGCGCCGGGCCGGGTGTGGCGGCGCCGTCCAGGACGGGTTCGCGCACAGCGGCGGGGACGGGGGCGGAGAAGAAGATCCGGGCCGGCACCAAGTAGCGCAGCCCGCTGACCGCGCCGACGCCGGAGAGCGCGGGCAGCGGCGGGGCGGCGCCGGGTTCGGCGCCGCCGGGGACGAAGTCCGCAGGGCACAGCGCCCGGACCGGGCCGGGCCCGACGGCCGTCGGGCCGTTGGCGGCCTCCTGCAGGGCGCGCGCCGCGTGGTAGCGGGCGAGTGCGCCGCGCCGGGCTTCCGCCGCGGTGAACCCGCAGGCGGAGACGGACATGGGGTGGCGGCCGCCGAGGTCGGTCACGGTCGCGCCGTGCACGGCGCCGTGCACCACGGACGTCCAGATGGTCTCCTCGACGGTCGTCGTCATCCTCGGCCTTCCTTCCTCCTGCCTTCCGGACCTCAGTGTGCGGGGCGGCCGACGGGTGCTCCATCCCCAGAACTGTGCAGGGTGGCCGGTGCGCTCCGCCCCGACCTGCGTACTTCGCCGGGGCCGCGGTTTGGTCCTGTCGGCGTCTAGTTCGGCTCAAGCTCCCAGGCCCCGGGCTTCCTTACGCTGCGAACAGCACAGCAACGGCAAGTGGGTGCTGGAGCAAGGGGGAAGAGCAAGGGATGAGCAGGCCGACCGGAGCAAGAGGCGGGGAAGCACCGCTGGTCCGCCGCCGCCTGGTCGAGGGCGGGCGGCACATCTCGTGGACGGCCGGCGGCGAGGGCCCGGCGCTGCTGGTCCTGTCCGGCTGGGTCTCGCACCTGTCGGTTGACTGGTCGGTCGGGCCGGTGGGTGACTTCCACCGGTCGCTGGCCGAGTCGTTCCGGGTGATCCGCTACGACCCGCCCGGGGTGGGGATGTCCGCGGAGGAGGAGCCGGACTTCTCCCGGGAGCGTCAACTCGCCGATCTGGTGGCGGTGGTGGACGCGTGTGCGGAGGAGCGGGTGATCGTGCTGGCGAGCGGACTGGCCGGTCCGCTGGCCCTGCTGTTCGCCTCCCGGTACCCGGACCGGGTGAGCCGGCTGGTGCTGTTCGGCACCGCGCCGTCCTTCACCGCGGACCGCGACCACCCGGACGGGCTGGCGAACGACCTGCCCGGCGCGGTGGAGCGGCTGGTCCGGGCGGACTGGCACCTCGGCTCCCGGCTGGTGGCCGAGCTGCTGCTGCCCGGGACCAGGCCGGACGAGGTCCGCTGGTACGCCGACTACCAGCGGATGTGCGCCCAGCCGGAGGCCGCCGCCGCGTTGTTCCTGGACTCCTGCGCGCTGAACGCGTGGTCGGAGCTGGCCGAGGTGGCCGTTCCCACGCTGCTGCTGCGTCGGGAGGACAGCTACCTGTGTCCGGCGGCGGTCGCCCGCCGGATGGTGGAGGCGCTTCCGGAGGCGGTGAGCCGGACCCTGCCGGGCGGGGCCTCGCTGCCGTACTTCACCGACCCGGAGACGGTGCTGGCCGAGCTCGCGGCGTTCGCCAACCCCGGTCGGGGACTGTTGACCGACCGCGAGCTGGCGGTGATCGGCCGGGCCAGGGACGGGCTCTCCAACCGGGCGATCGCCCGGATCCTGGGGATCTCGGAGCACACCGCGGCCCGCCACCTGGCCAACATCAACGTCAAGTTGGGGGTGAACAGCCGAGGTATGGCGGTGGCCAGGGCGATGGAACTGGCACTGATCTGACCCGGCCGCCGGGTCGCCCAGGATACTCGTATCCGATATAGTAAACGCGCATAGTAAGTGGAGAGAGGGGCCCACTGATGTGGGGGATCCCGTACATGCAGACCACCGAGCAGACCCCTGTCACGGAGGGAAAGTGAGCACCGCCATGAACCAGTCCGCAGTGCAGAACCAGCCGCAGGCCGACTTCGAGCGGCCCGCCAAGCCGGCCGAGAGCCCGGGCTTCCTGCTCTGGCGCGTCACCCTCTCCTGGCAGCGGGCGATCGCCGCGGCCCTCAAGCCGCACGACCTGACGCACGTGCAGTTCGTGCTGCTGGCCGGCGCAGGCTGGCTCGGCACCCAGGAGGGCCCGCCCACCCAGCGCCACCTGGCCGACCACTCCGGCACCGACCCGATGATGACCAGCCAGGTGCTGCGCACCCTGGAGAGCAAGGGCCTGGTCGAGCGGATCCCGGACCTGGTGGACACCCGCGCCAAGCGGGTGCAGGTCACCGAGGCCGGGGCCGCGCTACTGGAGAAGGCGATGTACGCGGTGGAGAAGGCCGACGCCGAGTTCTTCGCCCCCGTCCCGCGCAACGCCGCGCTCGCCGTGCTGTACGCGCTGTCCGACGAGTGGGGCCAGCCGCTCGCGGCCGGGCTGCCCAGCAACCGCAAGGAGGACTGAGCCATGGCCACGGAGGCGGCGGCCCTGCACTTGACGGACATCCGGCTGCCCGCCCGGGAGCCGTTCGACTTCCGGGCCTCGCTCGGTTTCATCGGCTCCTTCCCGGCGATGGCCGGCCAGCAGGGCACCGCGCAGGCGGCGCTCACGCTGGCCGTCCGGGAGGCCGGGACGACCCTGGGCGTGCGCCTCACGGCGGCGCCCGGGGCGTCCGGGCTGGACGGCCGGCTCGCCGCCGGTCAGCCGATCACTCCTGAGGCGGTGGCGGCGGTCACCGACCGGATCGACTTCTACCTCGGGCTCTCCGACGACCTGACCGAGTTCTACCGGCTGGCCCGGCAGGACGGGCCGTTCGCCCGGGTGGTGGAGCGGCTGCACGGCTACCACCAGGTCAAGTTCCCCTCGCCGTTCGAGCTGCTCTGCTGGGCGATCCTGTGCCAGCGGGCGCCGATGCCGGTGGCCCGTCAGATGAAGCGGGCGCTGGTCGAGGCGGTCGGCAACCGGATCGACGTGGGCGACGAGCGGCTCTGGGCGTTCCCGGACGTCGACCAGCTGGCCCGCTTCGAGGAGGCGGAGCTGGTCGCCCTGATCGGCAACCAGCGCAAGGCGAGCTACCTGCACCGCTCGGTGCGGCTCTGGGCGGAGCTGGACGAGCGGTTCCTGCGCACCGGGCCGTACCAGGAGGTCCGCGAGCAGCTGCTGAAGCTGCCCGGGATCGGCGAGTGGTCGGCGTCCTTCCTGCTGATCCGCGGGCTCGGCCGGATGGAGCGGATCGTGCTCGACAAGGAGATGAGCCGGGCGGTCCAGCGGGTCTACGGCCGCCCCGTCGACGAGGCGGAGTTCCAGGAGCTGGCCGAGCACTACGGGCCGTGGCAGGGCTACTGGGGGCACTACCTGCGCGTCGGCGGCTGACCGGACCCACGACAGAGCGCCCCACCGCGATCCGACTGCGATGGGGCGCTCTGCTGTTGACGGTACGTCAGCTCTTGGTCGGCTTGCGCAGCCCGACCAGGGCGGTCAGCGCGCCGGCCACGGCCAGGGCGGCCGCGGTGGCCATGCCCCAGCGGTCGCCGGCCAGCAGTGCATGGGTGTCCGGGTGCCCCGAACCGGCCAGGTGGTGTGCCCGCGAGGTGGCCACGGTGGAGATCACGGCCAGGCCGATCGCCCCGCCGATCTGCTCGCAGGTGCTCAGCAGGCCGCCGGCGGCGCCCTGGTCCTGGTCGGCGACGTTCTCCGTCGCGGCCAGGTTGATCATCACGATCGCCACCACACCGCTGAAGTTCACCACCACGGTGCAGGCCGATACGAACGGCTGGGTGCCGCTGGTCGGCAGGGTGGCCAGCACCCCGGTGGCGGCGGCCTGGAACAGCGCGCCGATGATCAGCACCCGGGTGGCGCCGAACTTCCGGGCCAGCGGCTCGGAGGCCGCGCCGGCCGCCAGCCCCGCCACCCCGGCGCCCGCGAAGGTCAGGCCGGTGCGCAGCGGGGAGAAGTCCATCACGTCCTGCAGGAACAGGGTGACGGTGTAGACCAGGCCGAAGAACGAGCCCATCATCAGCACATTGGCCAGGTTGGCCACCACCAGTCGGCGCAGCTTCAGCAGGTCGAGCGGCAACACCGGTTCGGTGCTGCGCAGTTCGACCGCGGCGAAGGCGAGCCCGCCGACCGCGGCCAGGGCCAGCGCGCCCAGCACCCGGGTGGAGGTCCAGCCCGTCACGCTGCTCTCGGAGAGCGCGAAGACCAGGGCCACCACCGAACCGGTGATCAGGACGGCGCCGGGCAGGTCCATCCGGCGCGGCCGGCGGCCGTCCCGGCCGGGGCCGAGCAGTCGGGCGGTGAGCACGGCGAGGACGGCGCCGATCGGCACGTTCATCCAGAACACCCAGGACCAGTTCAGGTACTGGGTGATGACGCCGCCGCCGACCACGCCGGAGACGAAGCCCGCGCCGAGCACCGCGCCCCAGGCGCCCATCGCCTGCTGGCGCTCCTTCTCGCCGGTGAAGGTGGTGGTCAGGGTGGCCAGAGCGGCCGGGGTGACGGCGGCCGCGCACAGGCCCTGGACGGCCCGCAGGGCGACCAACTGCCCCGGCGAGTCGGCGAGTCCGGCCAGCACCGAGGCGGCGGTGAAGCCGGTGAGGCCGAGCACCAGCAGGCGCCGGCGCCCGTAGAGGTCGGCGAGCCGTCCGCCGACGATCAGGAAGCCTCCGAAGGCGAGGACGTACGCGGTGACCACCCAGACCAGGTCCCCGGCGCGGAAGCCGAGGGCGCCCTGGATCACGGGCAGTGAGACGTTCACGATGGAGAAGTCCAGCGACATCATGAATTCGCTGAGGCAGAGCAGGAGTAGGACGATACCGTTGGCCGCCCGGTGGCCCGGGCCGGCTGCCGCGGCGGGCGACGGCGCCCCGGGAGGCGCCGTCTCCGTGGAAGTCCTGGACTCGATGATGGACACGTGCGCCTCCTGGGGTGGAGTGGAAGGGGGCGGATCAGGCCGCGGCGATCTCCGCGAGGCGGGCGACGGTGGCCGGGATGTCGGCGGTGACCGCCGGGCCGACGTGCGGGGCGACCTCGGCGGCGGCCGGGCCGGTGATCTCGACCCGGTGGGTGATCTTGGTGCGGCCGTCCGCCTGCGCCTCCAGGATGTGGATGAAGTGCAGGACCAGGCCGTTGACCACGGTCTCGTCGGTGAAGCGCTTGTTGGGCTCGGCCTCGATCAGGGTGAACGGGAAGCCGTCCTGGCCCTTGGGCTTCAGGTGGCCCTTGGTGCCCACCTCGAACGGGCCGTGCAGCTCGATCGCGTCCAGGCCCTGGTCCCAGCTCTCCCACTTGGTGGTGTCGCTGTAGAGGGCCCAGACCGCCTCAGGGGTGACGTCGGCGATCACGCTGTGCTCGTACTCCCACATGGGGGAAGTCCTTTCGTCGGTGATAAATCGATTCACATCGATCGGGAATTTGCTGCCCGACAATTCTTCACCGGCTTTTGCGGGACCCCCTCGAATCCCGCTTGAACGCCACTTGAGCGCCTCCGCCGGCGACTTCTGTATGCGGGCATATGGACTGCTCAGAGGAGGTAAGCGCGCCGATCCGGCGTCGGTATGCAGCGGGTTGCCGGAGCTTGACTGGAGCGCTGCATGGTTTTGGGGATGGCCTGCTCGAATTCCAGTGCGGAGTATGGGGGTTGTTCGGCGTCGACCGCCGAGAAATCCGAACGGCGCCATCCAGTGGAGCGAGGTCAGTTGCGATGAAACGGCGTCACCTGTTCGAGTTCGAGGATCTGTCCTGGTTTCCCGCGGTGCTGCGGAACCCGATCACCGACCTGCTGCGCGAGGCCATCGTGCTGCGCGGCGACGTGTACGCGCCGGTGGTGCCGCTGCTGGCCAAGCTGGTCCGCGAGCACGACATCAGCCGGATCGTCGACCTGTGTTCGGGCGGCTCCGGCCCCTGGACGGTGCTGAAGGGCCGGCTGGCCGAGGAGGACGCCGACGTCGAGCTGGTCCTCACCGACAAGTACCCCAACCGGGAGGCGCTGGCCGCGGCGGTCCGCGCGATCGGCGACGGCCGGACCCGCTTCGAGGCGCAGTCGGTCGACGCGACCGCGGTGCCCGAGCGGCTGTCCGGACTGCGCACCCTGTTCACCGGCTTCCACCACCTGCGGCCGCACCCCGCCCGCCGGGTGCTGAAGGACGCCTACCGGCGGCGCGAGGCCATCGCCGTGTTCGAGTTCACCGAGCGGCGCTGGGCGCCGATCCTGCTCACCGTCCCGCTCGGCCCGCTGCTGGTCTGGGAATGGGCGGCCCGGCTGCGGCCGGTCAGCTACAGCCGGCTGTTCTTCAGCTACCTCGTGCCGCTGGTGCCGCTCGCGTTCATGTGGGACGGCATCGCCTCCAACCTGCGCACCTACACCACTGAGGAGCTTCGAGAGATGGTGCACGACCTCGATGCGTCGGACTACTCCTGGGAGACCGGCGTCCTGAAGCCCGAGGGCCGTGGCGGACCGCCGGTCACCTACCTGATCGGTCGGCCCGTCGGCATCGAGGGCGGGAAGGGGGCGGACCGATGACCATCGCCCCGGAGCGGCGGGCCGCCGCCGGCCCCGCGAAGGCCTGGGCGGTCGCCACCGGCGGCTCCCCGCTCGGTGTCGCCCGCGGCTTCTCGAAGAACCCGATCACCCTGCTGACCGACGTGTTCGAGCAGTACGGCGACGCCGTCAAGGTGCGCTTCCTGGCCAACCAGTACTTCTACTTCCTCTCCAACCCGGACCACATCCGGCACGTGCTGGCCACCAACTCGGCCAACTACAGCAAGGCCCCGCACCCGGCCTTCCTGCTGCTCGGCCGGGTCATGGGCAAGGGCCTGGTGACCAGCGACGGAGACCTCTGGCAGCGCCAGCGCCGGCTGATCCAGCCCGCGTTCACCAAGCAGCGGGTCGCCACCTACGGCGACATGATGACCGGTGCGACGCTGCGGATGCTGGACCGCTGGCGCGAGCGCGACGCCCGCGGCGACGACAGCCCGGTCAACGTCGACGCCGAGATGATGCGGCTCACCCTGGACATCGTCGGCCAGACGCTGTTCAACATGGACATCATCAACGAGGCCGGCAAGGTCGGGACGGCCTTCAGCGAGGTCAGTGAGCAGTTCGCCAAGCTGCTCGGCAACCCCTTCGGCCCGCTGATGGTCAACATGCCCTTCCTGCCGAGCGTCAAGCGGTTCAACGCCAACGTCGCCGAGCTGGACGAGGTCATCCACGACATCATCACCAGCCGCCGCGAGCACCCCGTCGACACCGGGGACCTGCTCTCCCTGCTGATGGCCGTCACCGACGAGGACGGCGGCGTCGGGATGAGCGACCAGCAGCTGCGCGACGAGGTCATGACCCTGCTGCTGTCCGGCCACGAGACCACCGCCGACGCGCTGACCTGGACCTTCCACCTGCTCGCCGAGCACCCCGAGGTGCTGGAGCGGCTGGAGGACGAGGTCGACACCCAGCTGTCCGGCCGCACCGCCACGGTCGCCGACCTGCCGAACCTGCCGTACAGCAGGATGGTGATCCAGGAGGCGATGCGGCTCTACCCGGCGATCTACCTGCTGGCCCGCTGGGGCAACGGCCCCGACGAGGTGGGCGGCCTGCCGCTGCCGAAGGACGCCAGCATCACCATCTGCCCCTGGGTGGTGCACCGCCACCCCGACTACTGGCCCGACGCCGAGCGCTTCGACCCGGAGCGGTTCACCCCGGAGAACCAGGCCAAGCAGCACCACTACGCCTACGTCCCGTTCAGCGGCGGCCAACGCCAGTGCCTGGGTGTGCACTTCGCGCTGATGGAGGCGCAGCTCCTGCTCACCACCGTGGTGCAGCAGTTCCGTCTGCGGTCCGTGCCGGGCCACCGGGTGGTCGCCGGCCCGGTGATGACCCTCCGCCCCGAGGGCGGCCTGCCGATGTACGCCGAGCCGCGCAGCGGTTCCTGACGGACCGTCAGGGAGATCGAAGTCGCCGCAGCTTCCCAGCCTATGAACGTCCGATTGGAGACCCGAGCATGACCGCGCCCGCCACCACGCAGCCGTACCCGCAGAAGTACACCACCCCGTTCATCCTGTATCCGCCGGCGCTCTGGGAGAACCGCTCCGGCCAGGAGTTCCTGCCGCAGCTGGCGCTCGACCAGACCGGCCAGGACTACGTGATGTACCTGTCGATCCCGTTCTGCCGGGTGCGCTGCTACTCCTGCCCGTACTTCGTCGACCAGCTCTCCCCGCACGACCCGCGCAACAAGGAGGCGCGCTTCGTCGACGCGATCGTCGCCGACCTCGAGCGCTGGGCGTCCTACAAGCGCTTCCAGACCGGCAGCCTGCGCGCCATCTACATCGGCGGCGGCACCGGCTCGCTGCTCAAGACCGCGTACCTGAAGCGGATCCTGGACACCATCTTCGCCAACTACCCGGTGGCCAAGGACTACGAGCTCACCCTTGAGGGCAACGCCCGCGACTACACCCCGGACAAGCTGGACTACGTCGCCGACTCGTACATCAACCGGGTCAGCCTCGGTGTGCAGTCCTTCGACGAGAGCATCCTGCGGATCATCGGCTCCCCGCACGCCGCCCAGGAGTCCGTCAAGACCATCAACGAGCTGTCCTCGCGCGGCTTCAGCAACATCCAGATGGACATGATGTACAACCTGCCGGGCCACCGGCGGGAGATCTGGCAGCGCGACCTGGAGGTGCTGCGCGACCTCGACGTCAAGCACCTGACCACCTACCTGTACCGGATCCACCCCGGCACCCCGCAGGACAAGTTCATCAAGATGGGCAAGGTCGCCCCGCTGGTGGACAAGGAGTCGGAGTACGTCCGCAACATGTACCGCGACCTGGTCGAGGCCACCGAGAACATGGGCTTCCACAACTACATGTTCGACCACTTCTGCCGGCCGGGCTGGGAGAACGTCTACAACGAGTGGACCTTCCTGCGGAACAACGTCGAGATCCTCGGCGTCGGCCCCAGCGCCTACAGCTTCATCAACGACTACCGGGTCGGCGGCCGCAAGGACGTCGAGGGCTACATCGCCGCCGTCAACCGCGGCGAGCACTTCATCTCGGCCGTCTCCTCCCAGCTGAGCCCGCGGGTCCGCAAGGAGCGCTACGTGATGAACATCCTGCAGGCCTTCGCGGTCGACCTGAAGGAGTACGAGTTCCAGTTCGGCTCCAGCTTCCTGGAGGACTTCAAGCCCGAGGTCGAGCGGATCCTCAGCCGCGGCCTGGCCGAGCTCGCCGACGACAAGTTCACGCTCACCCAGCTGGGCCGTGAGTGGCACATGAACGTGATGCTCGAGTTCACCAACCCCGACTTCTGGGGCGAGACCACCGCGCTGGAGCACCCGCACTGGGCCATGAACACCCCGATGGTCGACCTGTTCGCCGGCCGCCGCGAGGACTGGCTCGGCGCCTGAGACCCGACCGTACGCACAACAGCCCAAGGAGCAAGCAGAGATGACCACCGTCAGCCCCACGGCCGGGCTCACCATCGACACCCACCCCGGGTTCGCCCACCGCACCGTGCAGACCCTCGTGATCGAGGCGCCGCTGGACGCCGTCTACGGGGCGCTGTTCGAGGTCCGTGAGTGGCCCCAGTACCTGCCGCACGTGCAGGAGATCGACGTCCGCTACGACGACGGACGCTACCAGGAGTTCTTCATGACGGTCGCCTCGGAGACCGACGGCTCCCAGCTGCGGGTCCGCTCGATCCGCAACTGCCGCCCGGGCGAGATCGAGTTCTTCCAGCCCGAGCCGCCGGAGTTCCTCAAGCACCACGGCGGGATCTGGCGCTTCACCCAGGCCGCCGACAACCCGGAGCACACCCACGTCGAGGTCACCCACGTGTGGAACCTCCACGAGGAGGTCGCCCCGCTGGTCTACCCGGCCACCGACGAGGCGAGCACCGAGGAGCAGGTGACGACCATGCTGGCCGGTCACTCCAAGCTGGCGCTGGACTCCTGGCGCAAGGTGCTCACCGGCAAGGGCGGGGAGTGACCGCCGTGGCCGCCATCACCGAGACCGTGGTCATCGACGCCCCGATCGAGGCCGCCTACGGCGCCTTCGCCGACCTGGACCGCTGGCCCGCGATCCTGCCGGACACCCTGGACGTCCAGGTGCTCTACTGCGACGGCTACAACCAGGAGTTCACCATGACGGTGGAGCGCCCCGGCGGTCAGGAGACCGTCCGCGGCGTGCGCTACTGCCGCGCCCCGTACGAGCTGGAGCTGGTGCAGACGACCCCGCCGCCGCTGCTGAAGCGGATGACCGGGCGCTGGAACTTCGTCGAGCAGGACGGTCGCACCACCGTCACCGCCACCCGCGAGTTCGAGCTGCTGGCGCCGCCCGCCGGCGACCCGGCCGCCGCGCCGGTGCCGGACGAGGCCGAGTTCGGCCGCCGGCTCTCCGGCCACCTGCAGCACAACCTGCAGCTGTTCCGCGAGGCGGTCGAGGCCGATGTCGCCCGCTGAGCAGGCCGGCCCCCTCGAATCGGTCGACGTGGCCGACCGCAGCGACCTGTTGAGCGTCAGTCGACCGGTCGCCGCCCCGGTGGCCGAGGTCCGGGCGCTGTTCTGGGACATCGCCTCCTGGCACGCCGTGTGGGACCGGATCACCTCGGTCCGGGTGCACTACGACGACGGCGCCCACCAGGAGTTCGACCTGGAGGTGGAGCGCGACGGCCGGACGGAGTTCGTCCGCACCGTCCGCTTCCTCGCCCCCGGCGGCGACATCGAGTTCTTCAGCCCCACCCCGCCGCCCGGCATGGCCGACCACGTCGGCGCCTGGCGCTTCACCGAGCAGGACGGCGGCTGCCTGGTCACCGCCGAGCGGAACTACGAGCTGCTCCCGGCCCAGCCGGGCGGCAGCCCGTCCGACCCCGCCCACCAGGACTACCGGGACGCCTACCGGCGTCGCTTCGAGGACCGCCTCGGCCGGATCCTGGACAGTTTCGTCAGCCACTTCGAGGCGGGCGCGCAGCCTGCGCCCGCCGCCCTGGGAGCCGCCGCGTGACCACCGATGTGATCGTGATCGGAGCCGGCCCGGCCGGCTCCACCGCGGCGGCGGCCGCGGCCAAGGCGGGCCTGAGCGTCCTGCTGCTGGACCGGGCGATGCAGCCCGCCCCGCACCTGCCCGAGTCGTGGTCCGGGGAGACCCTGCCGCTGCTGCGCGGGCTCGGCGTGGAGGACGTCAAGGAGGCCTTCGGGTCCGCCACCGGCGTGCGGTTCCTCAACGCCACCGGCCGCTTCGGCCTGGAGCTGACGCTGTCCCGGGCGGCCGGCTGCGACCTGCCGGCCGTGGTCCGGCTGGACCGCTCCAAGTTCGACAAGATCCTGGTGGACAACGCGATCCGCCAGGGCGCGAGCTACCGCCCGCTGCACACCGTCACCGACGTCGAGTTCGCGGCGGACGGCAGCGGCGTCAAGCTCACCGCGGCCACCCCGGCCGGGATCGCCGAGCTCTCCGCCCGGTACGTCATCGACGCCAGCGGCAAGTCAGCCCTGGTCTCCCGGGCGCTCGGCACCCGGGAGGAGCCCGAGCAGCAACTCGACCCGCGAGAGGCGGTGTTCAGCCACTTCAAGCCCGAGCGCGAGCACGAGCTGGCGGTCGAGGGCACGATGACCATCATCGGGATCACCCACGGCTACGTGTTCGTGATCCCGATGGGCGGCGGCCGGGTCGGCGTCGGCGTGGTGGTCGGCGACGAGCACGCCCAGCGCTACGGCGGCGACATCGAGTCGCTGTTCTGGGCCGAGGTCGACGAGGCCGCCCCGTTGCAGACCCTGCTGGCCGGTGCCGACCAGCTGCTGCCGGTGCTGCCCGCGCTCAACCGGCGCTTCCGCGCCACCGAGCTGGCGGGGGAGTCGTACGCGATCGCGGGCGACGCCGCGGCCTTCCTGGACCCGTTCTTCTGCAGCGGCATCGACATCGCCGTCCAGGCCGGGCTGTTCGCCGGCCAGGCGGCCGTCGACACCCTGGCCGCCCCGGGCGCCGAGGAGCGCTCCGCGGTGGCCGCCGGCTACCAGGAGAAGGTCGGCGCGCTGATCAAGGGCGCGGACGCGGCCGGCGAGGCCACCTTCGCGGACGGCGCCCACCAGCAGCTGCTGATCGGCCTCGCCGACCCGCACCTGCCCACCGTGCTGCCGCTGGCCGCCCTGCTGCAGAGCACCCTGCGGGGCAGCGCCGAGGAGCCGCCCGGCTCGCCGCGCGAGCTGATCGGCGGCGTCCGCGAGCAGTTCAGCCTGCTGTAACGGCCCGCCCCGCACCACGAAAGAGAGCGAGGACAACCGCAATGATCCCCGTGACCGGAGGCATCGACATCAGGGGCGACCTCGCCACGGTCGGCGCCTACCTCGGGCACATGCCCAACCTGACCGAGTGGACCACCTTCTTCCAGGCCGTCGACGGCGAGAAGGACGGCAGGTTCCAGGTGCAGTCCGTGATGGGCCCGATCGAGACCTGGATCACCGGCACCGAGAGCGCCGGCGCCCGCCGCTACGTCATCCACTCGCTGATCCGCGGCCAGGAGGAGGAGGCCGAGCTCGACCTCCAGGAGCACGCCGAGCACGTGGCCGTCCGCTTCACCGTCAACCTGCCGCCCCACGTCGACGAGGACGTGGTGGTCGGGCAGCGCAACGAGATGGCCGAGGAGCTCGTCCAGCTCAAGCGGCTGCTCGAAGCGAGCTGATCAGCCCCCGGCCGGTCCCCGCCGCCCCACCGGCGGGGACCGGCCGCCGTTTCCCCGCCCGTCCGCTTGTCCGTCCCAGTCGCCAACCACTTACGGAGCACCCATGGCCCGCCGCCTGTTCACCTCCGAGTCCGTGACCGAAGGCCACCCCGACAAGATCGCCGACCAGATCAGCGACGCCATCCTGGACGCGCTGCTCGGCCAGGACCCGACCTCCCGGGTCGCGGTCGAGACGCTGATCACCACCGGCCAGGTGCACATCGCCGGTGAGGTCGCGACCTCCGGCTACGCCGACATCGCCGCGATCGTCCGGCGCACCGTCCTGGAGATCGGCTACGACAGCTCGCAGAAGGGCTTCGACGGTGCCTCCTGCGGCGTCTCCGTCTCCATCGGCTCGCAGTCCCCGGACATCGCCCAGGGCGTCGACGCCGCCTACGAGTCCCGGGTCGAGGGCGCCGAGGACGAGCTCGACAAGCAGGGCGCCGGCGACCAGGGCCTGATGTTCGGCTACGCCTGCGACGACACCCCCGAGCTGATGCCGCTGCCGATCGCCCTGGCGCACCGGCTGTCCAAGCGCCTGTCCGAGGTCCGCAAGAACGGGACCATCCCCTACCTGCGCCCCGACGGCAAGACCCAGGTCACCATCGAGTACGACGGCGACCGCGCGGTGCGCCTGGACACCGTGGTGGTCTCCTCGCAGCACGCCGCCGACATCAGCCTGGAGGGCCTGCTCGCCCCCGACATCCGCGAGTACGTGGTCGAGCCCGAGCTCGCCTCGCTCGCCATCGACACCAGCGACTACCGGCTGCTGGTCAACCCGACCGGCCGCTTCGAGGTCGGCGGCCCGATGGGTGACGCCGGCCTGACCGGCCGCAAGATCATCGTGGACACCTACGGCGGCATGGCCCGCCACGGCGGCGGCGCCTTCTCCGGCAAGGACCCGTCCAAGGTGGACCGTTCGGCCGCGTACGCGATGCGCTGGGTCGCCAAGAACATCGTCGCGGCCGGCCTGGCGCGCCGCGCCGAGGTGCAGGTCGCGTACGCGATCGGCAAGGCCGAGCCGGTCGGCCTGTTCGTCGAGACCTTCGGCACCGAGACCGTCCCGGTGCTGGCCATCCAGGAGGCCGTCACCAAGGTCTTCGACCTGCGCCCCGCCGCGATCATCCGCGACCTGGACCTGCTGCGGCCCATCTACGCCCAGACCGCCGCCTACGGCCACTTCGGCCGCGAGTCGGAGGAGCTGACCTGGGAGCGCACCGACCGCGCGGCGGAGCTGCGCACGGCCGCCGGCCTCTGATCCACCGACTGATCCACCGACTGATCCACCGACGAGGGCCGATGTCGGGCCGAAGCACGAGAGCCGAAGCACGAGAGCCGAAGTACGAGAGGGGAAGTACGTTGACCATCCTTCAGAGCGGACTCGCCGATCGTCTCGGCACCGTCGTCGGCAGCCCGACCCCGCCGCCCGCCGCGGTCCGGGCCCCGGTGCACCCCCGGACCGCGGCGGTCGGGCCGCAGATGAGCTCCGCCGTCGAGCAGTTGGCCGCCAAGCACCGGGAGGCCTACGACGGGCCGAGCGCGGACGCCACCGAACGCCAGCACGCCCGGGGCAAGTTGACCGTCCGGGAACGGCTGGACGTACTGTTCGACGACGGCACCTTCGTCGAACTGGAGCCGCTGCGCCGCCACCGCGCCCAGGGCCTCGGGCTGGAGGACCGCAAGCCGTACACCGACGGCGTGGTGGTCGGCTGGGGCGAGGTGCACGGCCGGACGGTCTTCGTCTACGCGCACGACTTCCGGATCTTCGGCGGCGCGCTGGGCGAGGCCCACGCGCAGAAGATCCACAAGATCATGGACATGGCCCTGGCCGCCGGTGCGCCGCTGGTGTCGCTGAACGACGGCGCCGGCGCCCGCATCCAGGAGGGCGTCACCGCCCTGGCCGGCTACGGCGGCATCTTCCAGCGCAACACCAAGGCCTCGGGGGTGATCCCGCAGATCTCGGTGATGCTCGGCCCGTGCGCCGGCGGCGCCGCGTACTCGCCGGCGCTGACCGACTTCGTGTTCATGGTCCGCGAGACCTCGCAGATGTTCATCACCGGCCCGGACGTGGTCCAGGCGGTGACCGGCGAGAAGGTGAGCCAGAACGGCCTGGGCGGCGCCGACGTGCACGCCGAGGTCTCCGGGGTGGCGCACTTCGCCTACGACGACGAGCAGACCTGTCTGGAGGAGGTCCGCTACCTGCTCTCGCTGCTGCCGCAGAACAACATGGAGATGCCGCCGGTCGAGCTCTCCGGCGACCCTGCCGACCGCCGCTGCGAGGAGCTGCTCGACCTGGTGCCGGTCAACGGCAACCAGCCGTACGACATGCGCCGGGTGATCGCGGCGATCGCCGACGACGGCGAGTACCTGGAGCTCCAGGAGCGCTGGGCGAACAGCGTGATCTGCGCGCTGACCCGGCTGAACGGCTCGGTGGTCGGCATCGTCGCCAACCAGCCGCAGTCGCTGGCCGGGGTGCTGGACATCCACTCCTCGGAGAAGGCCGCGCGCTTCGTCCAGCTCTGCGACGCCTTCAACATCCCGCTGGTGACCATGCTCGACGTGCCGGGCTTCCTGCCCGGCGTGGACCAGGAGCACGGCGGCATCATCCGGCACGGCGCCAAGCTGCTGTACGCGTACTGCAACGCCACCGTGCCGCGGATCCAGCTGATCCTGCGCAAGGCCTACGGCGGCGCGTACATCGTGATGGACTCCCGCTCGGTGGGCGCCGACCTGTCCTTCGCCTGGCCCACCAACGAGATCGCGGTGATGGGCGCGGAGGGCGCGGTGAGCGTGATCTTCCGCCGGGAGATCGCCGGCTCCACCGACCCGGTGACCACCCGCGACCTGCTGATCCAGGAGTACCGCGAGGAGTTGATGCACCCGTACTACGCGGCCGAACGCGGCCTGGTGGACGACGTCATCGACCCGGCCGAGACCCGCCGGATACTGATCCGCTCGCTGGCGGTGCTCCGCTCCAAGCACGCGGAGCTGCCCCGCCGCAAGCACGGCAACCAGCCGGTCTAGGGCCTGTCTCCCGGGTCCTTGCCTGATCCGACACAACCCAAGAGACGGGCCCTTACCGGCTCCTCAAGACGGACGACCGCTGCCGGAGCCCCCTCGGCAGCGGTCGTCGCCGTGTCCGCCTCGCCTACGCCCGGGCGAGGTCCGGCTTGCGCTCGACGACGTCCAGTTGGGGATCGGCGTTGAGCATCGCGTGGTGCAGCCGCTGCAGCTTGGGAGAGGGCTCCAGCCCGATCGACTCGACCAGCGTGCCGTGCAGCCGCCGGTAGACGTCCAGCGCGTTGGAGGCCCGCCCGCAGCGGTAGAGCGCCAGCATGTAGTGCGCGTGCAGGTTCTGGTGCATCGGATAGCGGGCCGTCAGCGAGGCCAACTCGCCGATCAGGCTGGCGTGCCGGCCCAGGCCCAGGTCGGCGCTGATCCGGTCGTCGACGGTGCTCAGCCGGTTCTCCTCCAGTTGGATGGCCTCGATCGAGAGGATCTCGCCGAGCTGCAGGTCGGCCATGGCCGGCCCGCGCCACAGGTCGAGCGCGGCGCGCAGCTGGATCGCCGCGGTCGCGCAGTCGCCGGCCCGCAGTGCCGACTGGCCGGCCTCCCGCAGCCGGTCGAACCGGGCCGCGTCCGTCTGCTCCATCGGGATGTCGAGCAGATAGCCGTTGTACTGGGTGCGCAACAGCGACTTGGGGCAGGCGCCGTCCGGCGCGAGGCCCTTGGCCAGCATGCGGCGCAACTGCAGGATGTAGGTCTGCAGGGTGGTGGCCGCGCTGCGCGGCGGGTCGTACGACCACAACTCGTGGAAGAGCGTCTCCACCGGCACTTTGGTGCCGGATCGGAGGGCGAGCAGGGCGAGAACCTGTCTAGGCTTCCCCGCGCTCGGCACCACCGACGTCCGTCCGAGCCTGGCGGTCAGTGGGCCCAGGATGCCGATCTCCACCGGAGTCTCCCTTCGTGCTCCGTGCTCCGTGCTGCGTTGCGAAGGCGCTGGTGCCGCGACCGAGGTGGGTCGCGAACTCGCTGCTCACGAAGGCCTTCGGGCCTCGTGGACCCCAGGAGCGGGGATGCGCCTCGCAGCGTCTTCACCTTGGCATCCGGGGCGGTCCGGAACCCAGTGCCGGCCTCACCGATCGAGGATGACTCAAGAACGGCCCGAGGCATGAGGATTTCACGAGCGAGAGATGAGCGCGGCACTGTCCCCGGCTCCGGTCGTGAGCCCAGAATCCTCGTGCCGCTCCGGGACGCCCCGCAGCGGAGCCACGAGATCTGACGGCCATTCACGACACCTGGGGGAAAACGTGTTCGGAACTGCTCTTGTCGACTCGCTGGACCTGGCCGACCTGATGTCCGCGACCGGGGACCAGGACCTGGACCTGACGATCGTGGACCTCGACCACGCCGCCGCCGGGCGGGTCGACCTCTGCGTCTGCTTCTCGACCGACAGCCTGTAGGGGGTCTTCCGGTGACCCGCAGAGCCGCCTCGACCGCCGCATCCGCCGCCGACACCCGCCTGATCGGCTTCCGCAGCCATCTGCGCACCGAAGTGGTGCCCGGCGACGCGGCCTACCTGGTCTCCGACCAGGGTGTGACCGCCCTGCAAGGGGAGGGCGTCGAACGGCTGGTGCCGCTGCTCGACGGCACCCGCGACCTCGCCGGCGTGCTGCGGGACGCCGCGCCCTGGCTCGCCGACGGGCGGGCCCGGCAGCTGATCGCCCGGCTCGCCCGGGCCGGGCTGATCGGCTACCACGGTGAGACCGCCGTCGAACCGGCGCACCGCTCGGCCCGGGCGTACTGGGAGCTGGCGGGCCTGGACGGCGCCGCCGCGCTCGGGCGGGTCGGTGCGGGCGCCGCGGTGCTCGCGGTCGGCGGTGCCGACGCCGGGGAGGTCGAGCAGGCCTGCCGGAACAACGGCCTGCCGGTCGCCGCCACCGCGGGCGCCGGGGCGCTGTCGGTCGTGGTCTGCGGCGACTACCTCGACCCGGCCCTGCGGGAGATCGACGCCGCCCACCGGGCCGCCGGGCGGGCCTGGCTGGCGGTCAAGCCGGGTGGTTCCAGCCCCTGGGTGGGCCCGGTCTTCGGCGAGGCCGACGGCCCCTGCTGGACCTGCCTGGCGCACCGGCTGCGCGCCCACCGGCGCTCCGAGGTGCCGGTGCAGCGGGCGCTGGGCCTGGTCGGCCCGGTGGCCCGGCCGGACACCTCGGTGCCGGCCGTCCGGGCGCTCGGCGCGCAGCTCGCCGCCCTGGAGGCCGCCAAGTGGCTGGCCGGCTACCGGCACGCGGGCCAGCGGGAGATCCGGGTGCTGGACAGCCTCGGCCTGGCCGTCAACGGCCACCAGGTGCGCCGCCGCCCGCAGTGCCCCGAGTGCGGCGACCCGGGCCTGATGGCGGCCCAACTGGCCCGCCCGGTCGTCCCGGTGGCCCGCCCGAAGGCGGCCGGCGCCGACTGCCACCGCGCCGAGACGCCGGAGCGGGTGTACGAGCGCTACGGCCACCTGGTGAGCCCGGTGACCGGGGTGATCGCGGAGATCCGCCGCGATCCGCGCGCCCCGGTCCGGATCAACTGCTACGTCTCCGGCCGCAATCCGGTGGCCGGCTCCGGCGACCTCGCCCAACTGCGCGCCGGGCTGCGGCAGATGAGCGGCGGCAAGGGCGCGACCCCGCTGGAGGCGAAGGTCAGCGCGCTGTGCGAGGCGCTGGAGCGGCACTCCGGCGCGCTGCACGGTGATGAGACCAAAATCCGGGGCAGCTACCGGGAGTTGGCGGCGGAGGCGGTCCATCCGGACGACTGCCAGCTCTTCGACCCGCGCCAGTACACGGACCGGGAGGCGTGGAACGAGCGGCACTCCGTCTACCAGCAGGTGCCGGCCCCCTTCGACGAGACCGCGCCGGTGGACTGGACCCCGGTCTGGTCGCTGGCCGACGGCCGCCGGCGCCTGCTGCCCACCGGGATGCTCTACTACAGCTGCTCGGTCGGCCCGGTGGTGCCGCCCGCCGGCAGTCGCACGCTGCGCGCCGACTCCAACGGCAACGCGGCCGGCAGCAGCCTGGAGGACGCCATCGTGCACGGCTTCCTCGAACTCGTCGAGCGGGACGCGGTCGCGCTCTGGTGGTACAACCGCACCCGTCAACCGGCCGTCCGGATGGAGGGGTTCGACGATCCCTGGTGCCGGGACGCGATGGAGCTCTACGCCGGCCTCAACCGCGAGGTGTGGGCCCTGGACCTCACCTCGGACCTGGGCATCCCGGTCTTCGCCGTGCTCTCCCGCCGCACCGACAAGCCCGCCGAGGACATCATGTTCGGCTTCGGCGCGCACTTCGACGCCCGGATCGCCCTGCGGCGGGCCCTGACCGAGATGGGCCAGCTGCTGCCGGCCGCCCTCGGCGCGGCCCCCGACGGCACCGGCTACGACCTGGACGACCCCGAGCTGCTCTCCTGGTGGCGCGCGGCGACCGTACGCAACCAGCCCTACCTGCTGCCCGATCCGGCCCGGGCGGCGCGCGGCCCGGCGGACTTCCCGGCCGGCCCGCGCCGCGACCTCGGCGAGGAGGTCGCCGCCTGTGTGGAGACCGTCCGCGCCCACGGCCTCGACCTGCTGGTGCTCGACCAGACCCGACCCGACATCGGCCTGCCGGTGGTCAAGGTCGTCGTCCCCGGCCTGCGCCAGATGTGGGCCCGGTTCGCCCCGGGCCGCCTGTTCGACGTCCCCGTCGCCCTCGGGCGGCTGGACCGGCCCACCCGCTACGAGGACCTCAATCCGATCCCCCTGTTCGTCTGACCGATCCGGTCGGACCGTCCGGCGGAGCCCCCGCCCGCCCCCAGCACCGAGGAGTACCCCCATGCCGACCAGCGACGGAATCCTCGCCGCGGCCCGTGCCGCCGGCGGAGCCCGCCCCCGCGCCCTGTGGTCCCTGCGCGAGGACGTCCTGGTCGAGCCGGTGGAGCCGGACGGTTCGCTGCTGCTGAGAGCCCGTTGGGGCGACTTCCGGCTGGACCGTCCGCATCCGCTGGTGGGGGAGACCCTGCGGCGGATGAGCCTGGGGCCGATCATGCTGGAGAACGTCTTCGCCGGGGCGATCCCCGCCTCCGGCGACGGTGAGCCGGTCGTGGACCAGGCCGGGCAGACCGAGGTGCTGCGGGTGCTGCACCGGCTCCAGCACCTGGTGGTGCGCTCGCTCGGCCTGGAGGACGCCGCCCAGCCGCTGCTGTCCGTGGTCCCGATGGCCAGGGAGGCCCGGTTCCAGCCCGGGCGGGTCGATCCGGCCCGGCCGGTGCGGCTGTCCCGCTTCGCCTTCCTGCGGACCGAGGGCTCCGGCTTCGTGCTGGAGGCGCCCACCGCCCTGCACCGGGTGGAGCTGCACCGGCCGGAGAGCGCCCGGGTGGTCGGCATGCTCGGCCGCCCGGTGCGCCCGGCCGAGATCGTGCCGGAGTCGGGCCTGTCGGAGCCGGCGGTGCTGGCGGTGCTGGCCCAACTGTCGGGCGCCGGGCTGCTCTCGGTCGCCGAGGACGGCGGGCCCGACCCGGAGGCCTCGGTGGAGTTGATCCGGCTCTCCGCCCCGACCTTCGGCGAGGACCTCGACCCGGTGCTCGCCGCCTGGTCCGGGGTGGACCTGCTCTTCCACACCCGCAGCACCACCGGGCGGCACGACGGCCCGTTCGGCGCGACCTACCCGCTGCGCGGCCGCACCGCCCCCGAGCCCGCGCTGCGCCCGCTCCCGGACGGCCGGCGCCACCCGCTGGCCCGCCCCGACCTCAAGCAGGTGCTGGCCGCCGACCCGGTGCTCACCACGGTGATCGAGGGCCGTCGCTCGATCCGCGAGTTCGGCGCGACCCCGTTCACCGCCGAGCAGCTCGGGGAGTTCCTGCACCGCACCGTCCGGGTGCGCGGGCTGCGTCCGGCGCCCGCTGACGACCCGTCCGGCGAACCGGTCAGCGACCGGCCGTACCCCAGCGGGGACGGGGCGTACGAGCTGGAGTTCTATCCGGCCGTGCGGGACTGCGAGGGGCTGCCGGACGGGATCTACTACTACGCACCGTCCGAGCATTGTCTGATCGCGGTCAATGAGAGCCCGGAGGAGCTGGACGAGCTGTTCGCCGAGGCCGCGGTGGGCGCCCGGCTGGTCACCCCGCCGGCCGTGGTGGTCGCCATCACCTCCCGGCACCGCCGGCTGTCCTGGAAGTTCAGCGGCCTGGCGTACGCGCTGACGCTCAAGCACGTCGGCGTGGTGACCCAGAGCATGTACCTGGTCGGGACGGCCATGGGCCTGGCGACCTGCGCGCTGCGCAGCGGCGACATCGGGCTGGCCGACCGGGCGCTGGGGGTCGACTGGCGGGCCGAGACCAGGGTCGGCGGCTTCGTCCTGGGCACGCTTCCGGAGGGCGGTCGACCGATTCGGGAGGGGTGGTCGGATCCGGCCGATTTCGTCGGCTGGGACGAGTGTGCGAACGAGGTGTCGGCCCGGGGATAGTCGCGCCCTATACTCCCCCCAAGTCGCGTGGGGGGAGTCCAGCCGGGTGAGGGAAACCGTGCGTGTGCGGAAGGAGCCGGACGGATCCGGCGACGCGGGGGGGCAGTCGTCGGGGGAAAACAGACCGACCGGTTTCAATGCCCCTCCGCCGAGGCTGGCGTTAGCCATTGTGGTGATCGTTCAGCTCGGCTTCGTGCTGGTCGGCTTTCTGAACATGACAACAAGTCATCCGACGGAAAGCCAATTCATCGCCGCTAGCTTGACATTCACCGCCGCCTCGGCGCTCCAGTTCGTGCATTGCGCGCCCAGGATGCAAAGGGTGCGGGAGCGATTCGGGCACTGGACGCTGCTGGCGCAGGCGGTGCTGACGTACGTGCCGCTGGTGTTCTTCGGCTTCGCCTGGGGCGGGATGGCGGGCTTCCTCGGCTCCTCGGTGCTGCTCCTGCTGCGCGGCAAACGGGCGGGCGCGGCCTTCGGGTCGGTGGTGGTGCTGTCCGGGGTCAGCGGCGCGCTGCTGGGTCTCAGCGTGGCCGAGGCGGTCTACCTCACCGTGGCGACGGCGCTGACCGGGCTGATCGTCTTCGGCCTGACCAGCCTCGCCCAGCTGGTCATCGAGGTGCGACGGGCCCAACAGGAACTGGCCCGACTGGCCGTCACCCGGGAACGACTACGGTTCGCCCGGGACCTGCACGACCTGCTCGGCTACAGCCTCTCGGCGATCACCCTGAAGAGCGAGCTGACCTGCCGACTCGTCACCGCCAACCCCGAGCGGGCGCTGGACGAACTCGGAGGGGTGCTGGAGATCTCCCGGCAGGCGCTGGCCGACGTCCGGGCGGTGGCCCGCGGCTACCGGGACATGTCGCTGGAGAGCGAGGCGGTCTCGGCCCGCTCGGTGCTCTCGGCCGCCGACATCGAGGCCCAGTTCGACCTGGGCGGCATCCGGCCCACCGGGGAGGCCGACACCGTGCTCGCCACCGTGCTGCGCGAGGGCGTCACCAACCTGCTGCGGCACAGCAAGGCGGAGTCCTGCGTGGTCAAGGGCCAGGCGGAGGGCGGGCGACTGAGGCTCACCCTCTCCAACGACGGCGTCCCCGAGCGGGCAGCGCTCGGGGACGCCGACCGGCACGGCGGCGGACTGGACAACCTGCAGGTACGGCTCGCCAAGGTCGGCGGCCGGCTCAGCGCCGGGCCGGACGGGCGGGGGTGGTTCCACCTGGTCGCCGAGGTCCCGGCCTGAGCCTCCCGTTCCGACGGTTCTGAACCGACGGTGCAGAACCGTCGGTTCAGAGCAGCCAGCCGGATTCCTCGGCCAGCCTGATCGCGTCGATCCGGTTGCGAGCGTTGAGCTTCGTCACGATCGTCGTCAGGTAGTTCCGTACCGTCCCGACCGACAGGTGCAGGGTCGCCGCGATCTCCGCCGCCTCGGCTCCGCCGGCGGCGGCCCGCAGCACCTCGGTCTCCCGCAGGGTCAGCGGGTTCTGCCCGCTGTCGAAGGCGTCCAGCAGCAACTGGGGGTCGATCACCCGCTGACCCGCGGCCACCCCGCGCACCGCCTCGGCGAGCTGCTTCGGCGGCGCGTCCTTCAGCAGGAAGCCGGACACCTGCGCCTCCAGCGCCCGGCGCAGCGTGCCGGGCCGGCCCAGGCTGGTCAGGATCAGCGTCCGGCACTGCGGCAGCTTGGTCTTCAGCAGGCTCGCGGCGGTCAGGCCGTCCATGCCCGGCAGGTCGATGTCGATGATCGCGACATCCGGCCCGGTCTCCAGCGCCTTCGGCACCACCAGATCGCCGCGCTCGGTCTCCGCGACCACTTCGAGGTCGTCCTCCAGGTCCAGCAACGCCACGAGCGCGCCGCGGACCATGTGCATGTCCTCGGCCAGCAGAATCCGTATCACCCGGTAATCCCCCCAGAGCCACGACCGGGCGTGCCGCCCGGACGGACCTCCGATGGTAGGGGAACCGCGGCCCCACGGTGGTCGACACGCCCCGCTGAGGGCGGGGGTCCGGCGGTGCGCATTCGTACGGTCGTGGGCATGGCGGCCGGATGTGGTCGGTGGTGGCCCGGGGCCGCGCCGGCCGGCTGTTCAGCTGTGGCCGGCGGCGTGCTTGGCCAGCTCCAGCAGGCCCTCCAGGTCGTGGGCGGCCTCGGCGGTGCACAGGGCGGTGGTGAGGGCGAGCGCGGTGAGCGCGGCGAGGGGCCAGCTGCGGGGGGTGGGGGCGGGGGCGAGCAGGGCGGTGACCCGGCGGGGGACCGGGCCGAGGGTGTTCGGGCGGAGGCGGCCGAGGAGGGCGAGGGCGGCGGCCGGGACGCGGGTGCGGGCCCGGGTGCGGCGGGCGGCGAGGGCGGCCTTGCCGATGGTGCGGGCGACCTGTCCGCGGTCGCCGACGGCCGCGGCGGCGCTTTCGTCGGCCCAGCGTTCCACGGGGGATCGTCATCGCGGTGCTCGGCGTGGTCAACACCCCCGCCCTGTCGGTGATCGAGCGCACGAGGGAGATCGGCCTGCTGCGCGCGATCGGTACGTCGCGGGCACAGGTCGGCCGGATGGTCCGCCTGGAGTCGGTGCTGATCGCCGTCCACGGCGCGCTGCTCGGGCTGGGGTTGGGCCTGGCCTGGGGCGTCGCGGGCCAGAAGGTGCTGACCCTCTACGGCATCACCGCGCTGAGCATCCCGTGGACCACCATCCTCGCGGTGCTGGTCGGCGCAGCGGTCGCAGGGCTGGCAGCGGCGGTGGTGCCGGCTGCGAAGGCGGCCCGGATGCGGGTGTTGGGCGCCATCGCCGGCTCCTGAACGCGGCGGGGGGGGGGCGGGGGGGGGGGGGGGGGGGGGGGGGGGGTGCGGGGGGGGGGGGGGGGGGGGGGGGGGCCCCCCCCGCGGCCCCCCGCGGGGGGGGGGGCCGGGGGGGGGGGGGCCCCCCCACCGCCGTGATCATTCCCGTTGGGGCACGGGGTTGTCCGGGCTGTCCAGCCACACCGTCTGGCCATCGGGTGTGACGGTGAGCCCGAAGCGGTCGAAGCCGGGGCGGTCCTGGTCGTCCCACCAGCGCCAGGCGGCCTCCACCTGGCCCCAGAGGCTGCGGGGGCCGGACTGGACGACCTCGTAGGCAGCACGGTCGGGTTCCCAGTCGGCGGTGGCCCAGGAGGTGATGGCCGTGTCGTGCAGCCACAGGGTGTACGAGCCGTCGGCGTACCGCTCGGTCAGCGGGAACGCGTTCGGCACCTGCACCCCGATGGCGAACATCGCCAGCCAGCTGCCAACGTCATCTGGCGACAGTGTCGTTGACGACTTCGCCCCGTCCGCCGGCCAGGGACCGGACAGGAACTCCAGGCTGCTGGGCCGGGCGGTGCGCTGTTGGCGCAGCCGCATGAAGGCGGACGACCCTACGAACCGGCCGCTCGCCGTGCCGTCGCCGCCGACCGTGAGCCGAACCACGGCTTCCCCGCCGTACTCCGGGCCCCACGGGGCGACGATGATCCCGCCGGGCCGGGACTGCTTCACCCAGGCGTATGGCACTTGGCGTACCGAGCAGGTGGCGATCACCCGGTCGAAGGGCGGGCTGTCGGGATAGCCGCTTGCTCCGTTGCCGACCACGAGCGTCGGCAAGTGCCCGGCGCGGGCAAGCCGGAGCTGCGCTTCGGCTGCGCTCTCCTTGTCCACCTCGACCGTGACGACGTTCCTCGCGCCGAGACGGTGGGACAGCAGAGCGGCGTTCCAGCCCGTGCCGGTGCCGATCTCCAGTACTCGGTGGCCGTGCTCGACGTCCAGGGCGGCGAGCATGGAGAACACCATGGTGGGCATCGAGTTGGAGGACGTGGGCATGGTGCCTCGGCCGTCGCCGGTGTGGTCGCCGTCGTCCCACTGGGTGGTGAGCGGGACGTCGGAGTAGACGGCGCTCCACCAGGCAGTGGGGTCCGCATGCCGGTTGACCGCTTCGCCTTGCCGCACGCCGTCCCCCTGCCCGGGCCAGATCTGTGCGGGGACGAACCAGTGGCGTGGGACGGCGTTGTAGGCCGCCAGCCAGTCCGAGGTGAGGGACCCGTTCGCGATGAGCGCGGAGGCCAGCCGGGTCCGACCGGCCTCCGCTTCGTGCATCTCGCTCACGCGTCAGCGGCCCGTCGCCGGCCCGCTGCCGTCCGAGGTGTTGCCGCCCTCGTCGCTACCGCCGCCGCCGTGCTTGTTGCCGCTGTTGCTGTCGTCCTGCTGGCCGCCACCGGTGCCGGAGCCGGAGCCCCCGCCGTGCTTGCCGTCGCTGAACACGGGCATGCGATTCCCCTTTCATCGGCGGCGCCGAATGCCGCCGGTGACCAGAACGGTAGGTGGACGGAAAGCGCCGATGGGCGGGTGATTCTCGGATATTCCGGCACCCGGCAGGTGGGGTTCGCGGGGATTCTTCAGACGGTTCCGAGAGCCCTGCGGCACCGTGTGATGACCTTGTGGGCATCCGTTCCGTAGACGGCCGCGCCGGCCAGCGTCTCCCATACACGCAGGTACAGTGCCACATTGTCCGGCTGGTCCAGCCACAGCTCCGCGTGCCAGTCCTCGACGATGACGAGTCGTTCGTCGTGAATCCAGAATCCGTTGGCGGGCGGCAACTTGAGCGAAGCTTCGAACGGAACGATGCCGAGGGAGACGGTGTCCAGTCCGATCACGCCGCTGAGCCGGTCGAGTTGCGCGGCCATCACGGCCGGTGGGCACACGAGGGCACGAAGCGCGGATTCCCACATGATGATGTGGTACTGCTTGCCCGGCCGATACAGGCTCTCCTGCCGCCGGATGCGGGCTCGTACGGCATCCTCGATATCTCGCGGCGACTGGTGGAGGCCGACGTACGTGCTGAAGATGTGCCGGGCGTAGTCGGCCGTCTGTAGCATGCCGACGATCATGGCGCCTTCCCAGGCCCGCATGACAGTTGAACGGTCGTGCTCGGCGGTCAGCGTGTCCTGGACCGGCTTGTGTCCGGAGGCCAGCTGTCGCCGCCATGATCGGGTGCCGGATTCGAAGGCCCGAAGCCTGGCTGCCAGCTCGGGCGCCGCGTGAGGTTGTCCGACGCCTTCCGCCCAGGCTTTGAGGTCGTCGTGGGTGGCAGTCTGGCGGCCGGTCTCCAGCTTGCTGACCTTGGACTGGGTCCAGCCCAGCCGCTCGGCCAGTTGCCGACCTGTGAGACCGCCCTCGGCGCGCAGCTCGCGGAGCCGCAGACCGAGGGCGATTCTGGCTTGCTGGAAGTCGGTGCTCACACGTCGGACGGTACCTCAGCGCCGAACTGACGGTGCGGGGTGGCATAGTGCCAGGCAGCGTCCCGGACCTGGCAGGCACGGGCCACCTGTACCGGGTCGGTGATCAGCTCCACGCCGGTCAGGTCGTCGTCGGCGTCGAAGTGCAGCAGGGCGATGACGCGCGAGTCGAACAGCCAGGCATCTTCCTCAGGAAGGCCCAGCCGCTCGGCGTCGGCGCGCCAGAGGTACCGGATGTCTTCGCCGACCTTGCTGTTCCGCTCGGCGTTGTCGAGCAGGTATCGCTGCCCCAGAGTGGGCGGGTTGTCCATGATCCGCACGCGCTCGAACCGCTTGCCCAGCGCGGACTGTTCGCGACGCGAGCGGCACCAGGCGTCATCCAGTTCCCACTCGGGGTCCAGCCCGGCGGCGAACCGGCGGTACGTCTTCGTCAGCTCATCGGAGCGGTACTGGCGACGGGTCTCCAATCGGAAGGCCGTGTGTTGAAGGCTCTTGAACATGTCGTCGAACTCTTCGAAGCTGATCAGCACGGGCTCTCGGTCCACGTCTCGCGGAGCGAAGTCGGCCAGCAGCACGCGCGGCACAGCCACCGCCCCTTCGCCGGGCTTGACATTCCGGAGTTGGGCGATTTCTTCTTGGTCGGTCACGACGTCGCCCTGCACGATCACCATCCCGGTCTCCACGTCCTCGTAGAGCGTCGGGCACCCGTTGTGCCCCGAGTTGCTTCCGATGTACCGCAGTCGTCGGCTCACAGCCGCTCCCCTCACAGTCGGTCAGGCGGAATCAGGATGCCGTGGAACCGTCCCAACGCGAGCGCCGATTCTCGAATATTCTCCTGCGGCGAATGGAAGCCCAAGCCCGGGTTCTTACGGGCCTCCATGTACGGGAACGCTCATTCGAGCAAGTTTGGCGCAGGCGAAAGCTTGCCCCAAATGTGTCCTCCCGCACGTCCTGTGAATCGGGTTCACTTGAATCATGACGCGCGACGACATGGCCGAGAACGCAGGCAACGGGCGGACGCTGGAGACGCAGTACCGATCGTGGCGGCGCCAACTCGCCGGTGGTGTGCGGCCGGTGCAGGAGGCGCACGCCGCGCAGGGGAGGAAGACCGCGCATCGCCAGTCGTTCGATCCGACCCGGATTCCCGGTCTGCTTCAGACCGCTGACTACGCCCGCTCGGTGCTCACCCGATTCACTCGGGTCCATCCGTCGATCAGCGATGTCGAGGCTGCGGTGACGGCCCGGATGGAACGTCAGAAGGTCCTCGACGATCGGTCGCGATCGTTCCACTTCCTGGTGTGGGAGGGCGCTTTTGTCTCCCGTCTCTGCCTTCCGGCCCTCATGGCCGACCAGTTGGAGTCGCTTGTTCCCCGGCTGGCACCTGGGAACGTCCGACTCGGGATCGTGCCGTTCGATGCCGATCTGAGTGTGCCTGCGGGGGTCGGATTCTCTATCCACGACGGCGAGTTGGTCATCACCGAGTCCTGGCACGCGGAGATGTGGCTGGACGATCCGGCGGACGTTGCGCTCCACGTCCGGGCATGGGAGGCGCTGGCGGAGAGCGCTGTCTACGGTCCGGCGGCCCATCAGGTCATCGCCAGGGCCTGCCGGGCGGCTTGGACCTGAGACGGTCCCGCTACGGTAGCGGGTGGGCGGCCAGCCAGCGTTCGACAGCGCTGCGGGTGTGCTGGTCGAGCCGGCGCCGGTCCCAGCCGAGCATCCGGGCGGCGTGGTCGCGCAACACCTGGATCCGCTCGGGATCACGCGCCACATTGCACTCCCCGGACACCTCGCCGTAGGTCATCTGCAGGATCGCCTTGCCGTCGTCCGTGAGCATCACGAAGGACGGGTGGCCGGCCCCATGGCCGAGCACCCCGGGGGTGCCGCTGGCCGGGTCGAAGCGCTCGGTGCGCATAACCCGTACCCAGCCCCACTGTTGGCGGGTCTCGGCCTGCGGGGGCAGCTTCACCGCCAGCAGGAGCGGCGCGTCGGCCGCCAGCCCGATCGCCTCGGTGGCGCGCTGCCACATCTCGTTCAGCTTCGCCGCCAGCTGGGGATCCTCGCGATCGACCCCGTCGAAGAAGACCAGGTCCTCGGCGTCGCACATGCTGATGAAGCCGGCCACCCCGGGCGGAACGAGGGGCGCGGTCGGATCGGCCGGACCGAGATGGGTCAGGCCGGCCGCCGAGAGAGTCGTCGAGAGTCCGAGTTCGTCCACGCTTGCTTCCTGACCTCTACTTCCGGCGGCCGTGGCGGTGGGCGAGCTTCGTCTCCGCCTTGAGCAGCAGGGGCATCAGTGCATAGACGACGACCGGGACGACGAGACCGGTCATCACCAGGGTCCGCAGCGCCAGTGGCAGGTGTCCGAGGTAGGGGCCGAGCAGGACGAAGGCGGCAGTGATGGTCGGGTAGACGGCGAGCCACGTGAGCAGTGCCCGGCGGTGCACGGACGGAGCTGCGGGTGCCGGCGCGGCGATGGTGTCGGTGTTCATGGTGTGTTCCTCCCCTTGGCGAGCGGCTGGAGCCCAAATCTCCAACCCTTCGGTTGGAGTCTGGCAGACGCGTGTGCGGATGTCCAACCCTTTGGTTGGAGATTCGCGCTATTGTCGGGCCATGGCCTGGGACACCGCACGCACGCAGCAACTCCTCCTCGACGCCGCGGTCGAGGAGTTCGCCGAATCCGGCCCGGACGGTGCCCGGATCGCCCGGGTGGCCACCCGGGCGGGAGTCAACAAGGAGCGGATCTACCAGTACTTCGGCAACAAGGAGCAGCTCTTCTCCGCTGTCCTGGCGTCCGAACTCGGCAAGCTGGCAGAAGCGGTGCCGCTCGGCGGCTCTGAACAGGGACTGGACCTCGGCGACTATGCCGGGCGCGTCTTCGACTACCACTCGGCCAACCCGCACTTCTCCCGCCTGCTGGCCTGGGAGGGCTTGCAACGCGGCACGGTATCCGGGGAGTTGGCGGCCGGGGAGTTGGCAGCCGGGCCCGAACGCACCGCGCACTATGGCGAGAAGGTCGCCGCCGTAGCAGCCGCCCAGCAGGCCGGCGAGCTGGCCGACGAGGTGGATCCGGGGCGGCTGATGTTCGCGGTGATCGGCCTGGTGAACGCGTGGTTCACGCTGCCGCAGATGGTGCGCCTGCTCCTGTCCGGCACGACGGACCCCGCGACGGACCGGGAGGCGGTCGTCACCCTGGTCCGCCGTCTGACGAAGCCCGTAACCTGACAGGCTCGGCGCATGGCGATGGACGGGCATGGAAGCGGTGCCCCGCCCGGGCTGGGCGAGGCACCGCTGATCGTTTCGGAAGGGTCTACGCCTCCGGAGTGGCAGCCGGCCCGGCGGCGACGATGGCGGCCCAGCGGTGGCGTCGCTCGCCCAGGTGCTCAGCCAGGTCGAACAGCGTCCACTCGGGGCAGGCCGGCACCTGCGCGTCGAGGCTGGGGGCGGCGGCGATGGCGGCGCGGAAGGCGGTCGACCGCTCGTCGATCAGGCGCAGCAGGTCGGGGAGCTCCAGAGTCTTTTCCACGCCCGGTTGTCTATCGCCGTGCTTCGATCGTCGGCGAGCGATTTTCTCCGCTCATACCGAGGGCGCGCGGCTCCTGCCGCGCGCCCTCGGAGCGGTCAGTTAGAGGAGCCCGAAGTCGAACTCCCCGGCGGCGACGGCATGGATGAAGGCCTCGTGCGCCGCACGGTCGAAGCCCAAAGCGGGCCCCTTCGGATCCTTCGAGTCGCGGACATAGGAGACGCGTTCGCTCGGGATGGCGATTTCAACGCAGTTGTCGTTCCCCCCGCTGTAGCTCGACTTCTTGAAGACGAATCCGGTAGCAGAAGCGTCGGGGTAGTAGTACGTCACTTGATCTTGTCCCTCTGTGCGGTGATGAAGTCGAGCGATGAGTCAACTGGCAGGGCTTCGGCCGTGATCTCCTGAAACTTCGCTCGGTAGAGCTCCACGTCGGCGGGGTCCTCAACCCAGAGGCTGCTGATCAGACCTTCTGTGAGGACGACGTCCAGGTCGGCGCGTTGGGGAAACCCGAGCAGGGCGAAGGCACCGGCCATCCCTGGGTGGACCGCTGCTCCTGTCGGCATGACCTGGATGTTGACATTGGAGAGGCGGATCAGGGAGATCAGTTTGTCCAGCTGCGCGGACATGATGTCTGGGCGGTTGGCGTTCGCGCACAGGGCCGTCTCATGAATGACGGCCCAGACCTGAACAGGGTTCGGCCGGGTGAGGATTGATTGCCGTGCCATCCGGACCTGAACCATGTCTTCGACCGTGCCGTTGGATTCGGTTCGAAGTCGGTCGATGACGACGCGGGCGTACTCGGGGGTTTGGAACAGGCCCGGGATGAAGGCCGGTTCGTACGTCCTCAGCGTCGAGGCGTCGGACTCCAGCAGGATCAGGTCCGTGGCAGTCGCGTGGAGGACATCGCGGTAGCTCAGCCACCAGCCTCGCTTGCTGCCGTCCTTGGTGATGGCGATCAGCCCCGCGCGGAAGTCCTCGTCGGCGCAGCCATAGAAGTCGAGGAGCTTGTTGACGTCCTCGATCTTGGCTGCGGTGTGAGCTGTTTCGATCCGGGTCAGTTTGGGCTGGCTCATCCCGGTGGCCTCTGCGACCACCTCTGCGGTGAGCTTCCGCTCCTCACGCAGCTTCCGCAGCATTCCGCCGAGCCTCCGTCGGCGAACGGTCGAGACTGCCATGTTGCCCCTCCTGAGCTGTCAGTTGACCAGTCTGCCTGCGTGACGGGCGCCAGCGCTACCAACAACTGGCAGCCTGGGCCGCCGAATTCAGGTTCGATTTGTATATATGCGAGTAATCGCGAACAAGTTGCGCGGCGTGCCACATAGGCTCCATGCTGAGCGTAGCGGGTCGTGTGCGCTGAGTATGCGACGGCCTGTGATCTCGCCGTTGTCTGAGGTGCATCTGTCGACATGCGGCGATGAGTGATCCAATTCGCCCTCGCGGAGGTCTCTTCGTGTTCTCCCTCGAACTCCCCCCTGACTGGTCGGCCGCGCGCGAGGAGTTGCGTGAAGCGACGTCGCGCGCCGGGTGGAAGCCCGACCTGGTCGCCGACGCCGAGGTCGCGCTCCTCGAACTCTTCGTCAATGCCTGGCGGCACGGCGGCAGCTCGGCGCCCCTCGTGGTCGTCGTCATCCTCGACGGCGTGCTTCGGGTCTCCGTCAGTGACGCGAGCCCCGTCCTCCCGGTCCAGCGGGACGCCGCCGACCCCTACGCCGTCTCCGGCCGGGGCCTGCACCTCGTGCGCTCGCTCACCCACCGCTTCGGCACCGACCCCCGCAAAGCCGGCAAATCGGTCTGGTTTGAGCTGGACGCCGCCGCGTGAGCGCCGACGACCGCCGCCCGATCGAGCCGGCCGACCCGCTCATGCGCACCTACACCGAACCCGAGGTCTCCTACCTGCTCGCCGAACTCCACGAGCGTGGCCGCAAGTTCGGCCTCCTCTGGCCCTCCGCCACCATCGACAGCGTCGTCGACGGCCGTGTCCTCGTCCGCTTCGGCAACGCCCCGGCGAGCACCGTCCTCAACCTGCTCGCCCTTCTCCGCGACCGCGCCGTGACCGAGGACGGCTCGTGCGACTCCTGATCGGTCTCGCCCTGCTCGTTCTCCTCTTCCTCGCCATCGCCGTCGTCGGTCTCGGCGCGGTCGCCGTCCTGCGGATGCCCCACCGCCCGGACGACGCGACCGCCGCCACCCCGAACGGCGACCGCCAGCCGGTGGTGTAGTCCCCGTCCCGCTCAAGCCGCCCGGCCGGACCCGCCGGGCGGCCGAGGCGTGGCACAGGAAGTCGGGCCCGCCGACTTCCGTCGCATTCGCGCCGGTGAAGACGATGGGCAGCAGGTCGTCGTCGGTGGCGCCCGCGCACATTCCCGCTCTGGTGGTTGCGGAAAACCACAGTGTGATCGGGCGGTTCACCGCATGGTGGTGGCCCTGCCCCCCTCCTAGCGTGAACGGCATGATCACACCATCGGCTTCCGCGCCGCTCCTCGCCGCCTCCGCCTCCGCCTCCGCCGAGCCCGCCAGTGGCGTCGCCGGCTGGGCCGTCGACGTCATGGACGCTCTCGGTGCCGCGGGCGCAGGGCTGACCAACCTCGTCGACACCGTCCTGCCCTTCATTCCCAGCGAGATCATCCTCCCCGTCGCCGGATTCGCGGCCGGGCAGGGCCGGTTGAGCCTGCCGGCCGTCATCGTCTGGACCACGGTCGGCTCCGTCGTCGGCTCCTGGATCGTCTACGCCACGGGCGCCCTCCTGGGGCGCGACCGCACCCGCGCGCTCGCCGCCCGTATCCCCCTCATCCATCCGCAGGAGATCGACAAGGCCGAGGCGTGGTTCGAACGGCGGGGCCGTGCCGCCGTGTTGCTGGCCCGCATGGTGCCGGTGGTGCGCAGCCTCATCTCGGTCCCGGCCGGGATCCAGCGCATGCCGCTGCCGGTTTTCACCGCCCTGACCGCTGTCGGAAGCCTGGTGTGGAACACCGTGTTCGTCCTGTTGGGATACTGGCTGGGCGACAACTGGCGCCTGGTGGAGGAGTACGGGGGATGGGTGTCGAAGGCAGTGGTGGCGCTGGCGGTGGTGGCCGTCGCCCGCTGGTTCTCGGTGCGGCGGCGCCGTCGTCCGAGCGCCCGGCACCGTTCATGAGGGCCGTGCGTACTGCGGTCGGCATCGCCCTCGGCGCGGTCTCGGCGTGCGCTGGGCTCGCCGTTCTCGCCGCGGGGGCGCTGGTGCGGTCGACCGGGCCGGTGGTCCGCCTGGCCGTGCTGGATCAGCGGCGGGTCGCCGTCCTGCTCGGAGGCGCCACCGCTTCGTCGGGCGAGATCGAGCCGCGCCGGGCCGCCGCGTACCTGTGGTGCCGCGTGCCGGTCGGATTGCTCGGTGGCGGGGCGCTGTTCCTGCTGGCGGCGGGCGCGTGGACGGCTGCCGCCGGGCTGTCGCGCTGGCTGTCCGGGCGTGACGCCGACGGCATGGAGCCGACCTGGCCGGTCGCCGGATATCTCCTCGCGGTCGGCCTGCTGCTGCTCTTCCTCGATCTGGCCGGGCTGGCCGCCGTCGCCGAGCTGGAGCGGAGGCTGGTGGGCCGCTTCCTCGGCCCCGACGAACTGGCCCGGATGCGCCGCCGGATCGATGAGTTGGCCGCCACCCGGTCCGGGATCGTCGCGGCCGTGGACGCCGAGCGGCGCCGCATCGAACGCGACCTGCACGACGGGCTGCAGCAGCGGCTGGTGGTGGTGGCGATGCTGCTCGGACGGGCGCGCCGCAGGAACTCCGAGGAGCTGTACCGGCAGGCGCAGACCGAGACCGAGCAGGCGTTGGAGGAGCTGCGGCAGGTGGCCTGGCGGGTGTATCCCGCGTCGCTGGACGAGCTGGGGTTGCGCGAGGCGCTGGCCGTGGACGCGGAACGCTCGCCCATCCCGGTGCACCTCAGCGGTGACCTGGCGCGGCGGCCCGCCCCCGCCGTCGAAACGGCCGCCTATTTCGCGGTGCGCGAGGCCCTCACCAATGCGGCCAAGCACGCCGGGGCCACCCGGATCGAGGTGGCGATCGCTCAGGACGCCGACGTGGTGCGGGTGTCGGTGCGCGACGACGGGCGTGGCGGCGCCGATCCCGCCGGGCCGGGACTGGCCGGGCTGGCCCGCCGCATCGCCGCGCTGGACGGGTGCCTGACCGTCGACAGTCCGCCGGGCGGCCCCACGTGCGTGGTGACGGAGCTGCCGTGCGGTTGATGATCGCCGAGGACTCCGCGCTGCTGCGCGCGGGCCTGGTCCGGCTGCTGGCCGACGAGGGGCATGAGGTGACCGCCGCGGTGGGGGACGCGGACGCGCTGTTGGCCGCGGTGGCCGCCGAGCCCCCGGACGTCACCGTGGTGGACGTTCGCATGCCGCCGAGCCACACCGACGAGGGGTTGCGGGCCGCGCTGCGGCTTCGGTCCGAGCACCCGCGGGTGGGAGTGCTGGTGCTGTCGCAGTACGTCGAGCCGCGGTACGCCGCCGAGCTGCTGGCGGCCGACACCCGGGGCGTGGGGTACCTGCTGAAGGACCGGGTCGGCCGGGTGGAGGAGTTCCTGTCCGCGCTGGAGCGGGTGCACGCCGGCGACACGGTCTTCGATCCGGAGGTGGTGCGCCGCCTGTTGGCGCGCACGCGCCACAGCGACGATCTCGATCTGCTGACGGACCGGGAGCGGGTCGTGCTGACCCTCATGGCTCAGGGCTGTACCAACACGGCCATCGCGCAGCAGCTGTTCATCTCCAGGAGCGCGGTGGAGAAACACACCAACGCGGTGTTCGACAAGCTGCGGCTGCCTCGGGACGACGGCTCCAATCGCAGGGTACTGGCGGTCCTGCGGTTCCTGGGGAGTTGACCGGGGTCAGTCCAGGGTGTCCGGCTCGTCGGTGAGCCCGAGGCGCAGGTGTTCGATGTGGTACACCGCCTGGTCGAGCAGGGCGGCCACATGGTTGTCGTAGAGCGCGTACACCACCGAGCGCCCCTGGCGCTGGCCGACCACCAGGCCGAGGTTGCGCAGCAGTCGCAGCTGGTGGGAGCAGGCCGACTGCTCCATGCCGACCTCGGCGGCGAGTTCGGTCGCCGCGCAGGGCCCCTCGCGCAGGCGGGAGAGGATCAGCAGCCGGGACGGGGTGGCCAGGGCCTGCAGGGTGTTGGCCACCCGGGCGGCGCTGGTGGCGTCCAGACGTGTGTGTGGCACGGTGGTGGCGGGGGCGGCTCCATGACCCATGCGGGCAATACTACAACTCATACATGAAGGGGCGTTCATATGTTCATGTATGGTGGTTGAGTCACCGGCCCCACCCTGCCCCGAAGGGTCCCGTCCGCATGCCCACCACCCTGACCGAGCGCCCCGCGCCCACCGCCGCACCGCGCCCGGGCACCGCCCCGCGCCGCCGCACCCGGGTCCTCGCCCTCCCCGAGGCCCGCTGGGCCGCCGCCGCGACCCTGCTCTTCCTGACCGCGCTGCCGCTCCAGCTCACCGGCGCCCCCGCCTGGGCCTGGGGCCCGCTGTACGCCCTCGCCTACGCCACCGGCGGCTGGGAGCCCGCCTGGGCCGGCCTCCAGGCACTGCGCGAGAAGACCCTCGACGTCGACCTGCTGATGATCGTTGCCGCGCTCGGCGCCGCCGCCGTCGGACAGGTCATGGACGGCGCGCTGCTGATCGTCATCTTCGCCACCTCCGGCGCCCTGGAGGCCCTGGCCACCGCCCGTACCGCCGACTCGGTGCGCGGACTGCTCGACCTCGCGCCCGCCACCGCCACCCGGCTGTTGGACGACGGCACCGAGGAGAGCGTCCCGACCGAGGAGTTGGCCGTCGGCGACACCGTGCTGATCCGGCCCGGCGAGCGGATCGGCGCCGACGGGCGGGTCCTGGACGGCGCCAGCGAGGTCGACCAGGCCACCATCACGGGCGAGCCGCTGCCCGTCGCCAAGCAGCCCGGCGACGAGGTGTTCGCCGGCACCCTGAACGGCACCGGCGCCCTACGGGTGAAGGTCGACCGGGACGCCTCCGACTCGGTGATCGCCCGGATCGTCGCCATGGTCGAGGAGGCCTCCGAGACCAAGGCGCCGACCCAGCTGTTCATCGAGAAGGTCGAACAGCGCTACTCGATCGGCATGGTGATCGCGACCCTCGCCGTCTTCGCCGTCCCGCTCGCCCTCGGCGCGGCCTTCACCGGCTCGTTGCTGCGGGCCATGACCTTCATGATCGTCGCCTCGCCGTGCGCCGTGGTCCTCGCGACCATGCCGCCGCTGCTCTCCGCCATCGCCAACGCCGGACGGCACGGCGTGCTGGTCAAGTCCGCCGTGGTGATGGAACGGCTCGGGCAGGTGGACGCCGTCGCCCTGGACAAGACCGGCACCCTGACCGAGGGCACCCCGCGCGTCACGGACATCCACCCGCTGCCCGGCTCCGGCCTGACCGAGGACCGGCTGCTCGCCCTGGCCGCCGGCGCCGAGCACCCCAGCGAGCACCCGCTCGCCCGGGCCGTGGTCGACGCCGCCCGGACCCGCGGTCTCGCCCTGGCCGCCGCCGAGGACTTCGACTCCGTCCCCGGCGTCGGCGTCACCGCCGCCGTCGACGGCCGGATCGTCGCGGTCGGCGCACCCGAGCGGCTGCTTGGGGGCACCTCCCGGCCGGAGGCTGGGGGAGGGCGTTCCGGCGCGGCTTCGGCAGCCGTGGCCGAGCTGGAGGAGCGCGGCCGCACGGCCGTCCTGGTGGAGGCGGACGGCGTCCCGGTCGGCGTGCTCGGGATCGCCGACCGGCTGCGCCCCGACGCCGCCCCGACGGTGTCCGCGCTGACCGCCCTCACCGGCCGCGCGCCGACGCTGCTCACCGGCGACAACCCGCGCGCCGCCGCCGCGGTGGCCGCGGAGGTCGGCATCGCGGAGGTGCGGGCCGGGCTGCTGCCGCAGGGCAAGGTCGCCGCCGTCCGCGAGCAGGAGACGGCCGGCCGCAAGGTGCTGGTGATCGGCGACGGCGTCAACGACGCCCCCGCCCTGGCCGCCGCCCACACCGGCATCGCCATGGGCCGGGCCGGCTCCGACCTGGCGCTGGAGACCGCCGACGCCGTCATCGTGCGCGACGAACTCGCCACCGTCCCGGCTGTGGTGGCACTCTCCCGGCGGGCGCGCGGCTTCGTGGTGCAGAACCTGGTGATCGCCTCGGTGTTCATCTCGGTGCTGGTCGTCTGGGACCTCGTCGCCACCCTCCCGCTGCCGCTCGGCGTGCTCGGCCACGAGGGCTCGACCGTCATCGTCGGCCTCAACGGCCTGCGGCTGCTCCGCGAGGCGGCGTGGACCAAGGCCCGGGGTCAGGCCTGCGGCTAGCCGGGGCGTCATGGACGACGACGGTCTGGTGGCGGATCCGGCCGCGCACCGGGTTCCGGTCGTGGGGGCGGGCGATCCGGTCCGACCGGGAACCTGACGCAACACCGCGGCGGCCGGGGGAGCCGGCCGCCGCAGGTCAGCGACGCCTCAGCTGCTCGGCGTGCTTTCGCCCGTGTCCTCCGGCTGGTCGGCGCTCGTCGAAGCATCGGCGGCCGGAGCCTCGGTCGTGGTCGTCTCCGCGGGGGCCGCCGCATCGCGGTCGGCGCTCCCTCCTGTCACATCGGGCATTGCCTCGCCTCCACTCACACCGGGCGTCGCCTTGCCTCCACCCCAACCGGGCATCGACTTACCTCCCGTGATTCCAGTGATGGCTCATCCTCCCCGGGTGCCGTAAACGCCCGCTCAACGCCCAGGTCAGGGGATGTCCTCCCTCACAGCGACGTGAGGATGTCCTGGTACGCCCCGTCGAGGACGAAGCCGTTGTCCAGTCGGACCCGGACGGTCACCCGCTTCCCCCGCTCCCGGTGCGCGGCCCACTCCGGTTCCAGCGCGGCGATCTGCTCCTCCAGCCGCTCCCGGCTCGCCGCCGGCATGGTGTGCCCGTAGTCCTCGAACAGCGCTTTGAGCCGCTGGTACTCGCGGACCTCCTCGCTCTCCGGGAGTTCCCCGTCCACGCGCTCGACGGTGCCCTCGATCCCGGCCCCCAGCGAGAGGAATCCGACGGTCGCCCCGGTTTCCCCGGCGACGGCCTCACCGATCCCGAGGTCCTCCACCAGCCTGACGCGCCGGCCTTCCTCCAGGGTCATCCGTCCTCTGCCTCTCAGTCGCTCGGTGCCGTAGGCGCAGTCGGCCTGCGGCACCGGCCATTATCCGCCGGGCGCCTCGAGTACCTCCCGGGTGCCTCGCGCCGTGGTCGGGATCAGTTGCGCACCAGGAGCCAGGCTCCCAGGCCGCCGCAGTAGGAGCCGTTGTAGGTGGTGGTGTGGTAGCCGGCCGGAACGGGCGTGTACGGGCAAATCCACAGGTAGGGCCTGGCCACCTGCTGGAACCAGGAGCCGATGCCGCCGCAGCCGGGGACCTGGTGGTTGGTGTTGATGTACCCGGGCGGGATCGGCGAGCCCGCGCAGGTCCAGATCCCGTCCCTGGCCAGCTGCATGTACCAGGCGTCGATGTTGGAGCAGCCCATCCCGTTGCCGGCGTGTTGGGTGAGCACGTAGCCGGGCGGGATCGGCGAGGTGCCGCAGGTCCACAGGCCGTCCACGGGCAGCCGCATGTACCAGGAGTCGTAACCGTCGCAGCCGGTGGGGTTGTGGCCGGAGAGCACGTACCCGGCCGGGATCGGCGAGGTGGCGCAGGTCCAGATGCCGTTCTGCACGGGCTGCTGGAACCACATGCCGGCCCCGTTGCAGCCGTTGTTCGTGTGGCTGGTGAGGACGTAGCCCGGGGTGACGGGCGCCCCGTTGCAGATCCACCCGGCCCCCGCCGCGGTGGCGGTGGGAGCGGACGCGGAAGCGCGGGTGGGCGCGGCACCGGCCGGGCCGGCGGTGACGCCGGTGAGGACGGCCGCGATGAGGGCCACTATCCCCGTCAGGGCGGCGAGCCGGCTGCGGAGGGCCGCGATCGACGAACGGTCCAGTAGTCGGTGATGCCTTCGGTTCACGTGACACCAGTCCAATCGGCAGGTCCGTACGGCACCGCGAGACGGCCGGGCGGCGCCGGATTCGGTGGAGCCGGTGCGACCCTAACAGGAGTTGGAACGATCCAAAAGATGGGACATGGCCACCTCGGGAACCTGGCCGGATTCCTCTGCGATGTGCCGCCGATTCGGCCTCCCCACAGGCCGGTTCGGGGCGCCGACCGTTCGGGCCGCCGGCGGCGCGGTCAGCCGAGGGCGGCCGGGCGGTGTGGGCGCGGCCAGGTGGGGTGGTGCTGGTCGATGACGTAGTGGTGGCCGTGCTGCCAGGCGCCGCCGGCGGCGGGGTGGGCGCCGGCGAGGTGGGGGTGGCCGGCGGGGAGGTCGGTGTGGAGGTGGCTGAGGGTGTCCGGGTCGCGGGTGGGCCAGAGGGCGGTGGCGGTGGTGGCGGCGGCGAGGGCGACCGCGCCCAGGGCCACGGCGGTGGCGGGCAGGCCGAGGCCCGCCGCGAGCCAGCCGGCCAGGGGGTAGGTGAGCAGCCAGCAGCTGTGGGAGAGGGAGAACTGGGCGGCGAAGGCGGCCGGCAGGTCGGGGTCGGCGGCGGAGCGGCGGATGACCCGGCCGCCTGGGGTCAGGACGGCCGAGCTGCCGGCGCCCACCAGGGCCCAGGCGGCGAGCAGGGCGAGCCAGGTGCCGGTCCCGGCCGGGGCGGCGGTGATGGCGGTGACGGCGACCAGCACGCAGGGCAGGGCGAAGGCGGCGGGCAGCATCACGGACCGGTCGCTGACCCTCGCGAGCAGCCGGGGCAGCAGCAGGGCGGCGAGCATCGAGCCGACGCCGTACGCCCCGAGGGCGAGGGAGACGGCACCGGCCGGGCGGTGGAAGTGGTCGCGGACGACGTTGACGGTGTTGACGAAGACGATCGCGCCCGCCGCCGCGACCGCGAGGTCCAGCGCCAGGAGTGCCCGTAGCCGGGGGGTGGCCCAGAACAGCCGGGAGCCGAAGGCGGCCTTGCGGTAGATGCCGCCGGGGCGTTCGACCGGCTTGGGCTTGGGCAGGGCGGCGGAGACCACCAGCGCCGCCGAGGCGAGGAAGCCCGCCGTCGTCCCGGCGAACAGCCAGTTGTACGAGACCACCGAGAGCAGCAGCGCGGCGAGCGCCGGGCTGAACAGCGACTCCAGGTCGTAGGCGAGCCGGGACATCGACAGGGCCCGGGTGTAGTCGCGTTCGGCGGGCAGCACGTCCGGGATGGTGGCCTGGAAGGTCGGGGTGAAGGCGGCGGAGGCGGCCTGGAGCAGGAAGATCAGGACGTAGACCTGCCAGACCCGGTCCACGAACGGCAGGGTGAGCGCGACCCCGGCCCGGGTGAGGTCCATCGCGACCATCAGGACCCGCCGGGGTATTCGACCGGAGAGCGCTCCGGCGATGGGAGCGATGGTCACGTACGCGACCATCTTGATCGCCAGCGCGGTTCCGAGCACCGCCGAGGCGTCGTTCCCGGCGATCTTGTACGCCAGCAGCGACAGTGCCACGGTGGCCAGGCCGGTGCCGACCAGGGCGACGACCTGGGCGGTGAACAGGTGGCGGTAGGTGCGGTTGCGCAGCACGCTCAGCATGGAGCCCGTCCCGGGGGCGGCGGTGGGAGATGACGTGTCCATCATAGGTAATGCGTGCATACGTGTGCACCTATTGATGGGACGGAACCCCGCCGAGGGGAGGCGGCCCGGGCTCAGTCGTGCGGCGGCAGGTGCCCGATCTGGTGGTCGGCGACGTTCAGCGCCTCGTCCACGAGCCGGCGCAGGTGTCCGTGCCGCAGCGAGTAGACGACCCGCCGGCCGTCCTTGCGGGTCGCGACCAGCCCGGCCAGCCGCAGCTTCGCCAGGTGCTGGCTGACCGACGGTCGCGCGGCCCCGGTCGCCTCGGTCAGCGTGGTCACATCCGCCTCGCCCCGCCCGAGCCGCTCCAGCAGCGCGAGCCTGGTCCGGTCGGCCAGCAGCGCGAGCACGGACGCGGCGACATCGAGCCTCGCCTCGGCCCGCTGCTGCGAGCGGTGTGCATCTGCCAGATCGGTGCCAGTGCTCATCCGGCCATCGTAGGCCCTGGTCGGGTGCGTGCGTACGCACCCGACGTGCGCCGCCGCCAGTAGGCGACGGTGACGGCGGCCAGTAGCGGGCCCCAGAGCAGCAGCGGGCCGTAGCAGGCGACCAGGACGACGGTGTGCCAGTCGCCGGTGAACACCGGGATGCCGTCGCGGAGGGGGCGGCCCTGGATGGTGTGGCCGGTGGAGACCATGACCGCGACCAGGGCGGTGATGAAGGTGAGGGCGGCGGCGCCCAGGGCCGCCGGGATGACGGCCGCTGACACCGGGACCCGGCGGCCGCGCAGGAGCGGGAACCAGCGGGGGAAGACTTCGCCCCAGCGGGCGATCAGGCCGAAGGCGGTGAAAGCCAGCAGCTCGGAGAAGACCGACAGCACGATGACGTACAGCTCCAGCGGCAGCCACCAGGGCAGGGTGCCGGAGTCCTGGACCGCGCCGCCGTCCAGCGGGACGTGGAAGGTGCAGGTGGCGATCCGCCAGGCGCAGGACGGCAGGACGGTGAAGGGCACCGCCCGGGCGGCGATCCGGGCCCAGCGCGGGACGCCGGGGACGGGGGTGTGGGCGGCGTCCCAGGCGGTGCGCAGGCGGCCGGTGGTGTGCAGTGGTCGGGTCAGGGCGGTCACGGCGGCTCCCCGATGCGGTGTGGACTGTGTGTCCACGGTCGCAGCGGGGTGGGTCGGCGCACCTCGGCCGACGGAACGAACCGCCTCCCCCTCGTGGGGGAAGCGGTCCGGGGGTGCGGGGCGGGGGAGGGGCCCGGTCAGTCCGCCGTCTGCTCCGCGGGCTCCTCGGCGGGCTCCTCGGCGGGGGCCGGGGCGGGCTCCAGGTTGCCCATCCGGGGGAGGGCGAACAGCGCGGCGAGGAGCAGGATGCCGCTGATCACCAGCGGGGTGCGGACGTTGACGGTGGAGCCGATCCAGCCGCTGAGGCCCGCGCCGATCAGCATGCCGATCCGGGTGAGCATCAGGTAGCAGCTGTTGACCCGGCCGAGCAGTTCCTTCGGCACGATCTGCTGGCGCAGCGAGATCGCCTGGACGTTCCAGGTCACCACGCCGAAGTTGCCGACCGCGAAGAGCGCCGCGACCAGGATCACCGAGGGGCTCAGGCCCATCAGCAGCAGCGCCGAGCCCATCAGCACGAAGGAGAGGGCGATCCGGGCGCGGCGGCCCATCCGCTGGCTGAGCCGGCCGGCCAGGGTGCTGGCGGCCGTGCCGCCGATCACCCCGGAGGCGAGGACGGCGCCGTAGGCCCAGGTCGGGGCGGACAGGGTGCGGGTGACCAGCAGCGCCAGCATGGTGATGCCGAGGGCGGAGGCGCCGCCGGCCAGGGCGGACAGGGACGCGACCAGGCGCAGCTGCTTGTGCTGGTAGAGCCAGCGGACACCCTCGCGGATGTCGGCCATCACCGGGCGGTCGGCCCGCGCCCGGGGGGCGCTGGAGCGGCCGGTGAGGAAGACCAGGGAGGCGGCGGCCGCGAAGGAGAGGCCGTCCACCGTGAAGGGGGAGCCTGCGGCGAGGGCGAACAGGGTGGTGCCCACCAGCGGGCCGATCATCCGGCCGACCAGCAGACCGCCCTGCAGCCGGCCGTTGGCGGCGTCGAGCTGGTCGGGCCGGACCACGTCCGGGATGGCCGAGGTGGCCGCGTTGACGAACACCGTCTCGCCGCAGCCGAGGACGAAGGCCAGGGCGGCGAGCGCGGCCAACGGCGGGGTGGCGAGGAAGACCCAGGTCGCGAAGCCGAGCACGATGACGGCGCGTCCGATGTCGATCGTCCACATCAGTCGGCGGCGGTCGAAGCGGTCCGCGATGACCCCGCCGAACAGGGCCATCAGCAGCCAGGGCAGCGAGCCGGACACCGCGACCAGGGAAACGGCCTTCGGGGAGTCCGAGACCGTCAGTGCGAGCAGTGGCAGCGAGGAGTCCCGCATGCCGTCGCCCACCGCTGAGATCGAGGAGGCCGACCACAGCATGGCGAATTTTCGGCCCAGTTGGGGCCTGCTGTGCTGCGGGGGTGTCGCTAGGCTGGCTGAGGTCACCGACGCAGTATGGCATGACCGCTACAGAATTGGCCGCCCCTTCACAGAGCATTCCCAGCCGGGCCGTCAGAGTCCGGAAACGCCCTTGACAAGGGTGGTCAGCCCACCGGCCAGGGCCAGCCCCAGCACCACCACCCGGGCCCGGTGTTCGGGCACCCGCGCGGCCAGCAGCCGGCCGACCGCCGCGCCGCCCGCGAGCGCGACGGCCACCAGCCCCCAGGACGACGCGCTCAGTGCGGGCAGGCCCTTGGTCGCCAGCGAGAAGGCGTTCACCACCACACCGTACAACTGGGCGTTGGGCACGAACTCCCGTGCCTTCCAACCGGAGTTGACGGCGTACAGGGACATCGCCGGGCCGCCCACCCCGGCGGCCGAGTTCATGAACCCGCTGGTGGCACCCGCGACCAGCGCCCCGCCGACCCCGCGCAGCGCGGCGGCCCGGACGCCCCGGATCACCAGCAGCGAGGCCGCGCTGACCAGCAGGCCGATACCGATCAGCAACTCCGACGTGGGCACCACGGCCGCCACCCAGGCACCGGCCGGGACGGTGCAGGAGGCGGCGATCAGCAGCGGCAGCATGGTCGTCGGCCGGACCTGCCGCCAACTCCCCGCCAGGCCGACGGCGCTGATCGCCCCGGCGGCGAAGTTGGCCAGCGTCACCCCGCTGTTCGGGCCGAGCATCAGCACCAGGACGGGCGCCGCGACCAGGGCGAAGCCGATGCCCGCCAGCCGCTGGACCGAGGCGCCCACCAGCACGACCAGGCCCAGGACCACTTCGCCGACCCAGCCGCCCATCAGTGCTGGACGCCGGTGGAGAGCGAGAAGTCGGCGAAGTAGGCGTGCTGGGTACTGGCCGGGCCCCAACTGGTGTCGTGGCCGCCGTAGAAGGTGGAGAACAGCACGCCGCCGAAGGGGAGCGAGCCGATGCCGGAGGCCGTACCGGTGGCAGCGTGCACCTGCTGGCCGTCGTACCAGACGGTGATGTCGCCGGTGCCGCGGTTCACCAGCTGCTCGACGGTGTGCCAGCGGCCGTCGGCCTGGAAGTGCCAGTCGCCCAGGCCCGCCAGGGCGGCGGTACGCACGGGGCGGTTCATGCGGGCTCCTCGGTCGGCGGTCGGTCCGCACCGATCATGCCCCAGGGCGCAGTTGCCGCACGCGGGCGCCCTGGAGGTCGCAGCCGCGGTACCGCCGACGGGGGTCGGACGGGCCCGCGGCCAGGGGAGCGCACCCCCGGGTCACGGCTTCCGCAGCGCGTCGGCGGTCGCCGGGAGCGGGTAGGTGTCCGGGTCGACGGCTCCCGGCAGGTCGACGGCCGGGCGGCCGGGGGCGTTCGGGTCGGGCAGGGACGGCTGCGCGGGCGGGGCCGGGACCTGGTTGAACGGGACGCCGGGGGGCGCCTGGACGGGTGCGGTGCGGCCGGCGGCCAGCGGGCTGCGCCCCTGGGCGCCGCAGGCGGCCTGGGTTTCGAGGTCCGTAGGGCTCTGGGTGGCGGGCTGGTTGCCGGTGAAGCAGTTGCCGGGGTCGGCGGAGGCGAGGACGAGATCGGCCCCGTTGCCCTCGGTGCGGTTGCCCTGGACCTGGTTGCCGCTCGCCGGGTGGCCGGGCGGGTCGGTGATGATGACGCCGGCCGCGCGGTTGCCCCTGACCAGGTTGCGCTCGACCTTGTTCGCCGTGCCGCCGCCGATCCCGATGCCGATGCCGAAGCCGCCGTCGGCCTGTTCGGGGGTGTCGGCGGCGTTGTTGTCGGTGACGGCGTTCCCGGCGATCACGGCGCCGTGCTGGGGGGCGAGGGCCTCCAGGTCGTTGGAGTTGACGGTGACGCCGACCCGGTTGCCGACCACGCGGTTGCCGAGGATGTACAGCCCGTCCGAGGAGTTGGTGAGCTCGATGCCGACGGCGTTGCGTTCGACGGTGTTGCCGCGCACCAGGGTGTCGCAGGGCTTGCACTGGCCGACGTAGATGCCGGAGTCCGCCCCGCCGGAGGCGTAGGAGTCCTCGATGACCCCCGCTCGGGCGTCGAAGGCGTAGATGCCGTACAGGCCGTTGTTGTAGGCGGTCACGCGGGTGGCGCGGAAACCCTGGACGGCGGGGAACCGGGTGGTGTCCAGGGGGTTGTAGGCGGAGCCGCCGGCGCCGCGCTGCTGCAGCTTCTCGTCGGTGACGCCGGTGAACAGCACGCCGTTGGCGAGGAAGCCGTGCACGGTGAGGTTCTCGACCACCGAGCCGGGGCCGGTCACGGTGACGCCGTTGACCAGCCGCACACCGCCGTCCAGGACCACGGTGTTGCGGTCGGTGCCGCGCAGCACCACGCGGGGCTCGGTGATCCGCACGCTCTCCTGGTACGTGCCCGGGGAGACCAGCACGGTGTCGCCCTCGCGGGCGACGTCCACGGCCTTCTGGATGGTCGGGAAGTCCTGTGGGACCCGCACCACGGTGCCGTCCGGGTGGTGGGCGTCGGCGGAGGAATCGGTGGCGGAGGAGCAACCGGAGAGGGCGAGGGCGGCGGCGATGAAGAGTGCGGGGAGGCCCCGGAGCGAGCTCCGTCCACGGACAGGTGACGAAAGAGCGGTGAGTTGACGGATAGTCAAAAGTTGCATAAAGGGTGTTCTATCGTCTCCAATGTCGGTCATGCATGCCGAAACCGGAAAGGCGCGGAAAGAACCGGGAACCGTCGGAAGCGGTGTGGACCGGAGAGCGCTGATCGCGGGCGGCGGTGCGGTGCTGGCCGCCGGGGTCGGCGCCGGGGCCGTCGCGCTGGGGCGCGGCCGGCCCGCCGCCTCGCCCCCGCCGCCGTCCGCGCCCGTCCCCGTGCCGTTCCACGGGGAGCGACAGGCCGGGGTGACGGCCCCGCAGCAGCCGGCCACCGTGCTGCTGGCCCTCGACCTGGCGCCCGCCGCCGTCTCGGACGGGCGCGGCGCCCTGCGTTCCCTGCTGGGGGAGTTGACCCGGGTGCTCGCCGAGGCGGCGGGCGGGACGTCCAGCGACCCGCGGCTGCGGGGCGGGGAGTCGGCGCAGCTCAGCAGCCTGGTGGGGGTCGGGCCGGGGTTGGCCGCGAGGCTGGGGCTGACCGTGCCGCCCGCGCTGGCGGACGTCCCCGCCTTCCCGGGCGACCGGCTCGATCCGGCACGCGGCGGCGGGGATCTGGTGGTGCAGCTGTGCGCCGCCGACCGCTGGCCGCTCACGGTGGTCGCCGAACTCGTCGGCGCGGCGGGGAAGTCGGCGGGGGCGGGCGTCCGCTGGACCCAGTCCGGCTTCCTGGCCCGGACCGCCCCCGGCACCACCCCGCGCAACCTCTTCGGCTTCAAGGACGGCACGGCCAACCCGGACGAGACGGCCGCCCGGCAGTGGGTCTGGGGCCCGCCCGGGCCGCACGAGCACGGCACGGTGCTGGTCTACCGCCGGATCCGGATGGACACCGCGGCGTTCGCCGCCCTCCCCGAGGACCGCCGGGATCTGGCCATGGGCCGCCGCCTCACCGACGGCACTCCGCTCACCGGCACGGCCGAGCACGACGACCCGGACATCTACGCCAAGAACCCCGACGGCTCCTACGTCATCCCCAACACCGCGCACGTCCGCCTCAGCAGCCCCCGCCTGGACGCCGGTGCCCGGATGCTGCGGCGCGGCTACAGCTACGACGACGCGCCGGACGACCGCGGCCTGCTGTTCTGCGCCTTCGTCCGCGATCCGGCCCAGTTCAACCGGGTGCAGGAGCGGCTGGCGGCCAAGGACGCGCTCAACTCCTTCCTGGTGCACACGGCTTCGGCGGTGGCGTACGTGCTGCCGGGGGTGCGGGAGGGCGGGGTGCTGGGCGAGGGGCTGTGGGCCTAGGGTCTGCCCGCAGGCCCCCGTATGCCGGTGATCGGCGGCCGACCCACCTGGCAGACTGGCGCGATGGATCACGACGAGGAGCAGCCGCTGACGGGCGGGAACGTCAGCGCCGGTGTCGTCCGGGTCGGGGACACCGTGCGCCGCCCGGCCGGAGTGTGGACACCCGCGGTGCACGCCCTGCTCGCGCACCTGCACGGGGTGGGGTTCCGGGGGGCTCCCCGACCCCTCGGTCTGGACGAGCGGGGGCGCGAGGTGCTCGACTACCTGCCGGGCGAGGTGGTCTGGCCGGACCGCTTCGCACTGGTGGAGCCGGCGGAGCGGCTGGCCCGGGTGGCCCGGTTGATCCGGGAGTTCCACGACGCCGTACAGGACTTCACACCCCCGCCGGACGCCCGCTGGCAGGTGCTCATCCCGGCGGACGAGCACGAGATCATCGCCCACCACGACCTGGCCCCGTGGAACCTCGTGGCCGACGGCGGGGGCGGCTTCGCCTTCATCGACTGGGACGCCGCCGCCCCGGGCTCCCGGCTGTGGGACGTCGCCTACGCCCTCCACGGCTTCGTCCCGCTGTCGGCGGATCCGGCCTGGCAGCGCGCCGACGCCGGGCAGCGGGTGCGGGTCTTCGCCGACGCCTACGGGCTGGACGAGGCGGAACGGCGCCGCCTGGTCCCGCTGTTGGGCCGGCGCGCCCGCTCCATGCACGACTTCCTGCGTGACGGGGCCGGACGGGGCGTCCGGCCCTGGGCGCGGCTGTGGGAGGAAGGTCACGGCGAGGTCTGGCGCGGCGACGCCGACTACATCGAGCAGCGTCAGGACCTCTGGGAACGCGCCCTGTTGGACGGCTGACGCCGCGCCCGGGGGTCACCAGGTGACGGGAACGGCGGCCGGGCCGCGGGTGGTGGTGCCGAGTTGCCAGGGGAGGCGGTCGACCGGGGTGGTCAGGCACAGGCCGGGGAGGGCGGCGGCCAGGCGGCGGAGGGACTCGCGCATTTCGAGGCGGACCCGCCAGGCGCCGATGCAGTAGTGGGGGCCGGAGCTGAAGGCGAGGGTGGGGGCGGCCAGGGGGCGGTCGAGGTCGGCGTCCAGGCCGTCGGGGTAGACGGCGGGGTCGCGGTTGGCGCTGCCGAGGCTGGCGGCGACGACGGCTCCGGCCGGGATGGTGACGCCGCCGAGCTCGATCGGGGCGGTGGCGCGGCGGATGGTGGCCTCGTCGTCGCCCAGCGGGATGAAGTGCAGCAGGCGTTCGGCGGTCTGCTCGGTGACGGCCGGGTCGGCCAGGCGGGGCCAGTGGTCGGGGCGTTCGCCGAGGAGGTAGACCAGGGCGTTGCCGAGGGCGCCGGTGACGCTCTCGTTGCCGCTGGCGGTGAGGCCGAGGACGAGGAAGGCGAGCGCGTCCTCGGGGACGCCGCCGTCCCGGTCGGCGGCCCGGACGAGCCGGCTGACCAGGTCCTCGCCGGGTGCTCGGCGCCGACGCTCGATCAACTCACGCGTGAACGCGCCGAATTCGGCGAGGGAGGCACCGTGGTCCTCGGTCGGATCGCCGCCCTGGGCGAGCAGGGCGAGGGTCCAGCGTCGCAGGCGCTCGTCGTCCAGGCGGTCGGGGCCGTCGCCGTCGAGCCCCATCAGCCGGGTGGTGACCGCGAAGGGCACCGGCCGGGTGAAGGCCGTGACCAGGTCGGCGGGCGGTCCGGCGGCGACCAGCGCGTCCACGGCCTGCTGGACGGCGGCCGCGACCCAGGGCTGCCAGCCGGCGATCGCCCGCGGGGTGAAGGCCTTCTGGATGGTGGCGCGCAGGCGGCGGTGGGCGTCGCCGTCCTGGTTGAACAGGGAGGCCGGGTTGGCGGCCACGTCGGCGGTGCTGCCCGCGGTGCCGACCTCGTGCAGGTCGGCCCGGGTGAGGCGGGGGTCGCCGAGGACCTGTCGGACGTCGTGGTAGCGGGTGACGAGCCACGCGGGGGTGCCGTCCGGGAGGGTGGTGGGGTGCGGAGGCTGGGCGGGGGTGACGGTGAGCCGGTGGAGCGGGGGGAGCGGCGTCGCGGTGTCGGGTGCGGCGGAGGACATGGATCCCTTCGGGGTCGACGGGCCGGCGGGTCACGGGCATCCAACTGTCATATTTTCGTAGGTACTTGATCCCTACGGGTGTTTCCCGTTCCGGCCCGATGGTACGCCCCCGAACGTCCCGTCGGGGCCGTCAACGCCCCCATTCGGGTGCCGGATCGGCCGGCAGCAGCGGCCTCAGCGCCCCCAGGACGCCGCCGATGCAGGCGTCGCGCAGCTCGGTCCGGGTGCAGGTCTCCTCCGTCAGCCAGTCCACGACCAGCACCCGGACGAACACCAGCCAGCTGCGCAGGACTTGGGAGGCGGCCCGGCGCGCGCTCGGGTCCGCGAGCGGGAGCACCCCGAGCAGCCGGCTGCGCAGGGTGTCCAGCTCCTCGGTGATGATGGTCTGGATCACCGGGTCCCCGGCGAGCACGCGGTTGGCGGCCAGGACGGCGTGCCGGTTGGCGATGAAGTAGTCGAGGTGGGCGTCCATGCCCTCGACCAGTTGCTCGACCAGGGTGTCCGCCGGGTCGAACCGGCTCTTCGCGAGGAGGTCCCCGGCCGCCTGCCGGTAGACCTCCGCGAACAGCTCGTGCTTGCCGGCGAAGTGCTTGTAGAGCAGGGCGCGGGACACCCCGGCCTGCTCGGCGACCTCCTCCATCAGCACGTCCTCGTACGGCCGGGTGGCGAAGGCCCGGGCGCCGACGGCGAGCAGCTGGGCGCGGCGCTCGGCGGGGGGTAGGCGTTTGCGGTGGTCCTGGACTGGCATGCCGGACAGGTTACTTGACACGGTTCCACTAGTAGCTAGCGTTAGTAGACGCGTGTCAACTAAGACCTGACGGTCCCTCGGGCCGGAGATCGGGATGGTGGGCTCATGGCGAAGACTCTGCGGGTGCTCGCGTGGATCATGGGGGTCGCCTGCGTGGCGATCGGGTTCCTCCACGTACTGGGCGGGAACGCCGCGATCCCCGGGATCGCGGACCCCGGCCCGACGATCGACAGTTTCGGCCGCTTCATGGGCGCGATCTTCGCCGGGTACGGCGCGGCCTGGATCTGGGTCGCCCGGCAGACGCCGGTGCCGGCCCGGGCGGTCCGCTGGCTGACGGCGGTGTTCCTGCTGGGCGGCCTCGGCCGGGTGCTGGCGATCGTCACGGACGGGTGGCCGCAGGGGTTCCAGGTGGTGCTGATGGTGATCGAACTCGGTTTCTCGCCGGTGTTCTTCTGGCTCGCCGACGCGGACGAGCGGGCGGTCGGGGCCGGGGCTCCGGCGGCGCCCGGCGTCCAGCGGGCCTGAGCGCTCACCCGGTCACACGGCGAAGGCCCGCAGGTGCCCGAGGACCGTACCCGGGTCGGCCGTCGCCCCGGTGAGCGAGACGTAGCCGTCCGGCCGGACCAGCACCACGGCGTCCCCGCGCAGCCCGTACGCGCGGGCGGCGTGCCCGTCCGGGTCGAGCACGGCGGCCCGGCGCAGTCCGTCCGTGGCGGGCAGCCGGGCCGGCCCCGGGTGGTCGCCGAAGGTCAGCAGGGTGAAGTGCGGTCCGCGGAACAGGTCGAACAGCCGGGTCGGCGTGCCGTCGCCGGTCGCACAGGGCGCGTCCGGGGCGCGGTCGCCGGCCCGGATGCCGGTGGTCCCGTCGAGGTCGCGGCCGAGCGGTCCGCCCCGGTAGCCGAGTGTGAGCCCGGTGAGGTCGGCGCCGGCGACGGCCAGGGTGCGGAACTGCTCGGTCAGCGGGCCGGCGCCGTCGCCGCCGAACACCGCCTTGTGGTGGGCGGAGGTGGCGGCGAGTGAGGCCCGGGCGATCGGCAGCCGTTCTTCCTGGTAGCTGTCGAGCAGCGCCTCGGGCGCGCCGCGCAGGACGGCGGCCAGCTTCCAGCCCAGGTTGTGGGCGTCCTGGACGCCGGTGTTGAGGCCCTGGCCGCCCGCCGCGGACTGGCAGTGCGCGGCGTCCCCGGCGAGGAGGACCCGGCCGTCGCGGTAGCGCTCGACCACCCGCACGGTGGGGCGCCAGACGGTGGACCAGATCGGCTCGTGCATCCGGACGCCGGGCAGGCCGGCCCGTTCGGCGAAGAGCCGGCGGAAGGTGTCCAGGGTGGGGGCGGGCAGCTCGCCCCGCCCGTCTGGTTCGACGGCGGCGTGCACGGCCCACGTGCCGTCCTGCCGCATCGGGACCAGCGCCATGGCGCCGGCGCCGAACCGGGGGTGGTTCCAGATGTGCATGTGGTCGGGGTCGAGGCCGTCGAGGTCCATCGAGGCCATGATGAAGCGCTCCTCCTCCCAGGTCTCGCCGAGGAAGGGGATGCCGGCCAGCTTGCGGACGGCGCTGCGGCCGCCGTCGCAGCCGACCAGGTAGCGGGCGCGCACCCGCACGCTCCGGCCGTCCCGGTGCAGGGTGGCGAGCACGCCGTCCCCGTCCTGGGTGTGGCCGGTCAGCTCGGTGCCGGTCTCGACCCGGACGCCGTACTCGGCGAGCCGCTCGCGCAGCACGGCCTCGGTGTGGTGCTGGGCGACCAGCAGCATCCCGCGGTACGGGCGGTCCGGGGTGGCGGGGAGGGCGGCCGCGGGGTCGACCTCATGGACGAGCGTCGGGCCCTCGTAGGTTCGGACCTTCAGGTTGAGCACCCCGCGGTCGAGGATCCGCTCGACCACCCCGAGGTCGTCGAAGACCTCCAGGGTGCGCGCGTTGAGGCCCTTGCCGCGGACGCCCGCGGTGCGGAACTCCCGGTCCCGCTCGATGATCCGGAAGTCGACCCCGGAGCGGGCCAGTCCGATGGCGAGCGCGAGGCCCACCGGGCCGGCGCCGACCACCAGGACATCGGTCTCGGGTGTGTCGGACATGACGAAGCCCCCTGTTCGCCGGGCCGTAAGATACGGCGCGTTTCCTGCCCTCGACTGTAGACTGTCCCCGATAAGAAACGCAACGTATCTATGAGGGTGGGGGCGGGATCCGGTGGCGAGCGGCAGAGCGGGAACGGTGGGCGCGGGGGGCGTCCGGCGGCGCGGCGGTGAACTGGAACGGGCCATCCTCGATGCCGTCTGGGCCGAACTCGTCGACCACGGCTACGACCGCCTCACCATGGACGGCGTCGCCGCCCGCGCCCGCACCAGCAAGCCGGTGCTCTACCGTCGCTGGTCGAACCGGGTCGAACTCGTCGTGGCCGCCCTCGGCCGCAACGCCCCCGACTACCAGGAGCCGCCCGACACCGGCGAGTTGCGCACCGACCTGCTGTTCTTCCTGTGCGGCATGCTGCACCGCTTCGACGACCTGCCGGTCGACACCGTGCACGGGCTGCTGGTCGACATCATGCGCGACCCGGAGCTGCGCACCCTCTTCCGGACCGGACTCACCGCCCGGGGGCCGGTGGACGGCCTGGCCGCGGTGATGCGCCGGGCCGCCGACCGCGGCGAGATAGACCCGGCGCGGCTCACCCCGCGGGTGGTCGCGCTGCCCCTGGACCTGCTGCGCGACACCTTCCTGATCGAGGGCGCGGTGCCGTCCGACCGGGTGGTGGCGGAGATCCTGGACGAGGTCGTCCTGCCCCTGCTCAGCGCGTCCGCCAGGCCGTAGGCTTCGGGGCCGATCGAACGGACATCTGCGAGGAGGGCCCGGAACGCATGGGCGGCACCGTGGTGGCAGTCAGCAGCAACGCCGAGTACTCGTTCAGCAAGGCGAACCGGGAGGGCATCACGCTGCTCGCCGGGCTCGGCGTGGAGGGCGACGTGCACGCCGGGGTGACGGTCAAGCACCGCTCGCGCGTGGCGCAGGACCCGACCCGGCCCAACCTGCGCCAGGTCCACCTGATCCACCGGGAGCTGCTCACCGAACTCGGCGAGTCCGGCTACGACGTGGCGCCCGGCGCGCTCGGCGAGAACATCACCACCGAGGGGCTGGACCTGCTCGGCCTGCCGGTCGGCACGGTGCTGCGGATCGGGCCCGAGGCGGAGGTGGAGATCACCGGCCTGCGCAATCCCTGCGCGCAGATCGACGACTACCGCAGCGGGCTGCTGAAGCGGGTCGTCGGGCGCGCGGAGGACGGCACGATCGTGCGCCGGGCCGGGATCATGGGCGTCGTCCGCGCCGGCGGGCCGGTCAGGCCCGGCGACACCATCGGCGTGGAGCTGCCGGCGGCGCCGCACCGGCCGCTGGAGCGGGTCTGAGGCAGTCGGCGGGGGCGCGCGCTCGGAGTGCGGATGACCCGGATACCCCTACCTCGCAATACCCCTACCCTGTAATACCCCTACCCCGTCATGCAGGACGCCTCCGGCCGGCTCGCGCCGCCGGAAGCGTTTCGGCGTGTGCCGCGTTCGGTGCTATGACCGCACCAGGCGGGCGATGGCCTGGTTGGCCTCGCGGATCTTGCCGCTCGCCTCCTGGCCGCCCTCGGCGATGGCGTCCCGGACGCAGCATTCGATGTGCTCGTCCAGGAGTTGGAGCGCGAAGGACTGCAGGGCGCGGCTGGCCGCGGAGACCTGGGTGAGGACGTCGATGCAGTAGGTGTCCTGCTCGACCATGCGCTGCAGGCCGCGGATCTGGCCCTCGATGCGGCGGAGCCGCTTGAGGAAGTCGTCCTTGTGGGGGCTGTAGCTGGCCATGGCCGTCTCCGGTTCCTGTGCGGTGAGGAGTGTTCTCACTCTACCGGGGCACGGTGGGAGGGGAGCCGGCCCGGACGTACGGGGCGCCGTCCGGGCCGACGGGCGGTCAGCCGTCGAGGCGGCCGACCAGGTCGTAGCCGGCCTCATCGATGGCGGCGGCGACGTCGCCGTCGACGAGCGGCTTGGTGCTGTCGACGGTGACCTGTCCGGTGGCGAGGTCGACCGCGACCTCGGTGACGCCGTCGACCTTCTTCAGCTCGGCGGTCACCGAGGTGACGCAGTGGCCGCAGGTCATGCCCTTCACCTGGAAGACCGCGCGCACAGCGGAGGCGGTGGCGGGGGCCTCGGCGGCGCCGGTGCCGCACGAGCCGCAGCAGGAGGAGGTCTCGGTGGCGGAGGACTCGATGGTGACGGTGGTCTCGCTCATGGTGTGCTCCTGTCGGTCGGTGCGTGCGGCGCCTTCCGGAGTGGCCCGGGCGGCTGCTTCACTTGAGAACATACCATACCCCCCTAGGGTAAGTGGAAGGCCTGACGTGGCCCCGGATCGGTGGCCCGGAGTCGGCCCGCAGGTGAGCAGGTGAGCAGGTGCGGCGCCGGCGACCCCAGCGCGATCAGCGCCGCCGTCACCAGTCGCACCGCGAGCCGCAGTCGGGGCGCCGGCCGCAGCCGCCGCATCCGCAGCAGGGTGCGGGCGCCGCCGGCCGAGCGGGTCCGCGGCCGCCGCCCTCGTCCCGAGCGGCGGCCGCGTCCTCCAGTGACTCTCGACCATGCCTCAAGTCCGCCTTGTGGCAGTGCTGTTGCGGTCGACGGGCAGGATGGGCGCAGCCGCCCGCGCGTCGGGTCGGCCGCCCTCCAGGACAGCCGACCGACCCCACCACACGAGGTGAAACCCATGGACCAGACCCCCCGGAGCGGCCCGCGCGGCCCGCGCGGCCTGCGCGAGATCCTCGCGTCCGGTGAGCGGACGTACTCCTTCGAGTTCTTCCCGGCCAAGGACGAGGCAGGCGAGCGCGCCCTGTGGGCCGCGATCCGTCGGGTGGAGGCGGTCGCGCCGACCTTCGTCTCGGTCACCTACGGCGCCGGCGGCTCGTCGCGCGACCGCACCATCGGCACCACCGAGAGGATCGCGGCGCAGACCACCCTGCGCCCGGTCGCCCACCTGACCGCCGTCGGCCACTCCACCGCCGAACTCCAGGCCATCCTGCGGCGCTACGCGGACGTCGGGATCCGCGACGTGCTCGCGCTGCGCGGCGACCCGCCCGGCAACCCGAACGGCGCCTGGGAGCCGCACCCGCAGGGCCTGCGCTACGCGGTCGAACTGGTCCGGCTGGTCAAGGAGTTCGGCGCCTTCTCGGTCGGTGTGGCGGCCTTCCCGGAGCGCCACCCGCGCTCGACGGACTGGGAGGACGACATCCGGCACTTCACCGCGAAGTGCCGGGCGGGCGCCGACTACGCCGTCACCCAGATGTTCTTCGGGGTCGAGCACTACCTGCGGCTGCGCGACCGGCTGGCCGCGGCGGGCTGCGACACCCCGGTCATCCCGGAGATCATGCCCGCCACCGACGTGCGCCAGATCGCCCGCTTCGCCGAACTGAGCGGAGCCTCCTTCCCGGCCGACCTGGCGGGGAAGCTGGAGGCGGCCCGCGGCGACCGCGCGGCGGCGCACCGGATCGGCGTCGAGCACGCGACCCGGATGGCCGAGCGGCTGCTCCAGGAGGGGGCGCCCGGCCTGCACTTCATCACCCTGAACCGCTCCACCGCGGCTTTGGAGATCCACCGCAACCTCGGGCTGGACCGCCTCCCGCACGAGCACGCGGCCCGACCGCTGATCAGCAGTCTCTCCTGACGGGAGAACCCTCATGACCACCACCCGCGACCCGGCGCGCCCCGGGCATGCTCCTGCGCACCGAGCGCGAGACCCTGCTGCCCCTGCTGCGCGACGCCGAGTAGTTGGTGCGGCGGATCCTGGACGAGCTGGAGTTCGGCATGGCCGAGGCCGGCCCGGCAATCGAGGCGGCGGGTGGTGAGCTGGACGTCATCGAGCTCGACCTTGAATTCCGACGGTCGTCCAGGTCGGACACGGCGCCGGACGCTGCGAAGACGCCCCTCTCCGCCCAGGAGAGGGGCATCTCGCGTTTCCAGACGATTCAGGTCTTGCGGTGCTCGCCCACGCGGGACTTGCGTGGCTGAGGTGCCGACATGTGGACCACCGCATCGCTCTCGACCCCGTTCAGCACTCGTCGGGCGGCGGTGTAGTCGGCCGCGCTGGACTCCGGTACCCACTGGTAGCCGTTCCCATGGGAGAGCAGTCGGGGAAGGTGCTGATGCACGTGGGCGGCGGCCTCGAAGCCACGTCGAGCCCGCTTCCGGCGGGCCGGGACCGCTCCCGTGCTCCGGGCGGTGCTGTCACCACTCGTGGCGGTGGCCGATCACCCGGAAGCTGCCCACGACGCCATCGCAGTCGAAGGCGCCACCGTAACCGAACGAGTCCTCGTCGCCGTGCCGGGTCACCACGCCGTTGGTGGCGCTGCGGGGGCCCACGGTGGCGACCGGACCGCCGTTGTCGCAGTTGAAGCCGCGGAAGACCTCGACGGTCTTCCAGCTCTCGTTGAGGATATTGAAACTTCTGGCGCCCAGGCCGCTGGCCGTGGTGATACAGCCCTCGATGGCGGCGGAGTACGAACGTTCGTTGAAGAAGATCCTTCCCTCCTTGTGGCGGTGGCCACGTTCGCCGTGCTCGCCTCCGCCGTGCTCGCGTCCGCCGCCGTGTTCGCCGCCGCGGTCGTCGCGTCCGCTGCCGTGTTCGCCTCCGCTGCCGTGTTCGCCGCCGCGGTCGTCGCGTTCGCTGCCGTGCTCGCCGCCGCCGTGCTCGCCTCCACGGTCGTCGCGTCCCTGGTCCCCGTGCCCGCGGTTGTCCTGCCCGCCGCCCCCGTGTCCGTGGTCTTCGTTCTTCTGGCCGCCTGCGCTGTCGCCGCCAGAGGTGACCGTGGCCGGGGCGGCCTGTTGGGCTGGTTGGGCCGCCGGTTGGACAGGTTGGGCCGCCGGTTGGACAGGTTGGGCCGCCGGTTGGACGGGCGGGGGCACCGGGGGGGATCCCGAGGGCGAGGCGTAGGTGATGCCGGTGGCTGCAAGGACCGTCGCGCCTATTCCGGCAGCGGCCACAGTTAATGAACGCGTGAGCATGTCGCTTCTCTCTGTCGCGCGGACGCCGGCCAGGCGACCGACCTGCGACGAACGTAACGAGAGCTCTTATGGCTGTCATTTCGGACATATCGAAGGTGTGACGCCATGGGTCCAGCCAGGTGGAATTGCGGCACACATCGCATACCGATCAAAGGTGCGAGGTGGCCGCCGACCCGGCGCAACACAGCGTCGTCCTCGGCGGTGAGGGGATCCCGGGGTCCGGATGGTCCGCACCCACGGGCTGGCCGCGGGCGATCGTCCGGATGACTGGCCGCCCCGGCGCAGCCCCGCGGGGTGTCAGTGGACCGTGACCAGGACGCTCTTGGTGATGTCGCTGCACCCGACGACCGGTTGCGTCGGCGTGTCGCGGCACTTGCTCCGGTCGTGGAACTCCCAGGTCAGCGTGGTGGTGCCGGGAGCGAGGGCGGTGTAGGTGTGGTCAACCCCCTCGACACAGCCGAGCGAGTCCTCCGGGCAGGGCGCGGTGACGACGTCCGGGCCGGGCCGCAGTACGGCTCCGTCCCCCGCCGAGGTCTGGATCCAGGCCCCCTGCTGGGCGCCCTCGTTCCCGGCGACGCCGAACCGCTGCCCGACGGCCAGGGTCACCGTGCTGGTCGGGTACGGGGAGGTGGCGTTCCAGGCCTCCTTGTCGGCGGGGAGGGCGACCTCCGTCTTCGGTCGATTGGTGGCCGGGTCGGTGGCCGGGCCCGCGGGCGCCCCGGGTCCGCTGCCGCAGGCGGCGAGCAGGGGAGCGGCGGCCAGGAGTGCCGCCATCCCGATGGTGGCACGACGCATCAGTTCCCGTGTCATTGTTTCGGCAGCTCCAGGCCCCGCGCGTTGTTGTCATTGGAAGCGCCGGTCAGATTCCCGTCGTTCAGCCGGCTGTGAATGAACTGGTCCTCGGTCACCCATTCCGAGACTCCCCAGGGGTTGTAGATCTGCAGCCGGTCGCCGTCCCTGGCCGTGATCACCATCTGGTGGCCGAAGGCCACGCCGTCGTGGTGGGTGGCGACAGGCACCGGTTTGCCTTCGTCCACCGCCTTCTCGATCCGGAGGAGGGCTGCTCGCCGGTCGTCGTCGCTGTTGAGCGGGACGTACTCGTAGGTGTCGCCGGTGGCCTTGCCGAGGTCCTGGTTGGCGAGCACGGTGCCGCCCTTCCCGGTGAGCCCGTCGTCCTGCTTCGGGTACTCCTGTTTGCCGTCGGCTTTCTGGCCCTGCCGGTACTGGTCGATGTAGAGGTCCTGGAGGCGCTGCTGGAAGTTGCTCGGTGAGTCGGCTCCCAGGGTTTCAGGCGTGTTGCCGGTGGTGAGCTGGAGCATCGTCACCGGGTCGAGCTTGAGGTGCGCGACGACCGTGGAGGCAGCGACGCAGTCGTTGATGTTGCCTTGGCCGTAGACGTCGCCGGTGCTGCCGAAGCTTCCTCTGCCGGTGCTGGGGAGTTCCTTGCCCTGGTAGAGGAGGGTCACCTTCTCTGTGGTGGACTCCGTGCCGGTGTCGTCCGTACTGAGGGCCGGGACCAGGTGCAGGGAGAGCCAGGCGGGGTCGTCGCCGTGGGGGTGGATCAGTGCGGCGAACTGTTGGACCTCGGTCATCGGGTGGCCAGCGGCCAGTGCCTTCCAGAGGTAGGCGGCCTCCTCGGGAGACTTGGCGCCGGACAGCAGGCTCCGGAACGCGGCCTGGTCAGCGCCATTCATCACGTTCATGAACTGGGTGGCGCGAGCGAGTTGGTCGGGCGTCAGGAGGTAGTCGCCGTCGGCGCTGCCGCCGGGGCCCTTCTCGTTCGCCAGGACCAGCGCGGCGAGCGGATCGATCGGGCCCTGCCCGGCGCGCTCCGTACGGGCCTTGGCCGCGAGTTGGTTGACCATGCTGGCGGTGTGGGTGGCGCTGATCTCCGCCCGTTGGGCGGCCGAGATCCGCGTCGCCACGCCGACCTGGGCGGGCCCCATGGCGGCGACGACCTGGTCGCCGTCGAGGAAGTCGCTGGCGACCGACCTCTGCGCCTTGACCAGGTTGTCCACGCCGTGTTTGTCGGTGCTCTGGGCCCACTCCAGATCGTCCGCCCAGGCGCCGAGCAGACCAGCCGCCTTCTGCAGGGCCTGCTGGGAGACGGTCAGTTCGTTCGCCAGCGCCTGTACGGCCTGGGCGGCGTGCTCAGAGACCGAGCCGGTCCAGGCGGCCGGCAGCTGGTTGGCGGCGACGGTCGCGAGATCGGTGGACGCCTTGCCGTAGGCCTTGGCGGTCTCCGCGTACGACTTGGCCCGCTCACGTATCGTGTCCGGGTTGCCCACCGGACCGCCCACGGAAAGGGCCTTGTTGATCGCCTCGAGCAGTTGGACACCGGGGTAGAGCCCGCCGATGGACTGCGCCGCCATCTGGGCCTGCTGAAGATCCGTCACCTTGCTCATCGGTCAACGCCCGCCCGGTGTGTCGGCATGGACGGGGGCTCTCATTGGACGGTGACCTGGATGCTCTTGGTGATGTTGCCGCATCCGAGGGCCGGAGCCGTCGCCTCGTTGAGGCATATGCCTCGATTGTGGAACTGCCAGGTCAGTGTGGTGCTGCCGGGGGCGACGGCGATGAAGGTCTGGTCGCCCTTCGGGGAGCAACCGACCGAGTTCGCCGGGCAGGCGTGGGTGATGAAGTCCGGGCCTTGCCGCAGCACGGCTCCGTCGCCCGCCGAGGAGAGCTCCCAGGTGACGGCCGTCATGCTCATCAGGCCTCCGGGCACGCCGAGCCGCTGACCGACGGACAGGGTCACTGTGCTGGCCGGGTACGGGGAGGCGGCCTGGTTGGCCCCATCAAGGTCGGGGAGAGCGATCTCCGTGGTCGGCGGCCTGCTGGCCGGGTCGGCTACCGGCGAGAAGGCGGACGGTCCCCCGGAGGAGCACGCTGTGAGCAGGGAGGCGGCGGCCAGGAGCGCGGCCACGCCGCCGGTGATACGGCGCATCAGTTCCACTCCTCCCGGACTCGGCGGCGCAGGGTGATGAGCAGCGCGACCGAGGCCAGCCAGCGGGCGAACAGAACCTCGCGCTGAAGGTCAGCTCCGGTGGCCGCGGCGGCGCGAAGCCAGCCGCGGACCAGCTCGGTGGCCTCCGGGCCGATCACCGGCTCCGGCAGGTCGAGCGCCGCGGTGAAGCCGCCGGCGCGGACGTACCGGGCCAGGAAGCCCAGCGGGTAGGGGCCGATGAGCAGGGCCTCGGCCTGGTAGGAGGCGGCGATCGCGGCCTCGCTGAAGAGCACGCGGCGCGGCACTCCGGTGATCAGCAGGCCGCGGGTGATGGCGGCTTCGACGTCGTAGCCGGTCATCAGCTCGGCGTCCAGTCGAATGGTCGTCATTTCGGCAGCTCCGCGCCGTAGGCCGTGTTCAGATTCGAGTTGTCGGTGATGTGCCCGGCATTCATCTGACTGTGGATGAACTGGTCCTCCGTTACCCACTCCGAGCGTCCCCAGGGGTTGTAGACCTGGAGTCGATTGCCGTCACGAGCCGTGATCACCATCTCGTGGAATCCGGTTCCGTCGCCGACGGAGAACGGCACGGGCTTGCCCTCGTCAACGGCCTTCTCGATCCGGACGAGGGCCGCGCGCCGGTCGTCATCGCTCTTGAGACTGACGTTCTCGTACGTGTCACCCGTGGCTTTTCCGAGGTTCTCGGCGATCACCAACCTGGTTCCCTTATCGGAGAGCCCCTTGTCCACCTGCGGGTAGGCCTGGCCGCCGTCGGCTAGTTGGCCCTGCTGGTACCGCTGGATGTAGAGCTCTTGGAGCCGCCGCTCGAAGTTGCTCTTCGAGTCGGCTCCCGGGGCATCGGGGGTGTTGCCGGTGGTGACCTGGAGCATCGTCACCGGGTCCAGCTTGAGGTGGGCTACCACGGTGGAAGCGGCGACGCAGTCGCCGACGCTGCCCTGGCTGTATGTCCCCTCGATGTCGCCGAGGATGTTCCTGGCCGAGTTGGGGACTGTCTCGCCCCGGTAGACCAGGCTCACTGTCTCGGTGGTGGATTCCTGGGCGGCGCTGTCCGTTCTGAGGGCGGGAACCAGGTGCTGGGAGAGCCAGACCGGATCGTCTCCGTGCGGGTGGATCAGCGCGGCGAACTGCTGGACCTCGGTCATCGAGTGGCCGGCGGCCAGCGCCTTCCAGAGGTAGGCGGCCTCCTCGGGCGACTTGGCGCCGGACACCAGCCCCTGGAAGGCGGCTTGGTCGGTGGCGTTCAGCCCTGCCAGGTACACGTTCGCGCGCGAGAGTTGGTCGGGCGTCAGGATGTAGTCGCCGTCGGCCTTTCCGCCGGGGCCCTTTTCGTTGGCCAGGACCAGCGCGGCGAGCGGATCGAACTTTCCCGCCCCGGCGCGCTCGGTGCGGGCCCGGGTGGCGAACTGGTTGAGCATGCTCGCGGTGCGGGTGCCGCCGTTCTCCGCATGCTCAGCGCCGCTGACCCGCCACGACACCCCGTCCAGGGCGTCCTGGAGGCCCGCGGCGGCGAAGGGGCTGAAAGCGATCGACTTCAGCGCCCTCTCCAGGAGGCCTACGCCGGCGACGTCCTGGGACCGGGCCGTCTCCAGTTCGCCCGCCCAGAAGTTCAGCCAGGAGGCGGCCAGTTCCAGGGTCTTCTTCGAGACGTCCAGTTCGTTGGCCAGGGCCTGTACGGCCTGGGAGGCGTGTTCGGCGACCGCGCCGGTCCAGACGCTCGGCAGTTTGGCAGTGGCGACCGTGCCGAGGTCGGCGGACGCCTTCGCATAGGCCTTGGCGGCTTTCGCGTAGTCCTTGGCCCGGTCGCGTATCGTCTCCGGGGATCCGACCGGCCCGGCTACGGCCAGCGCCTGTTGGACGGCCTTCATCAGCTCGGTAGCGCCGCCGCTGCTGAGCGGTTGGATCGACTTGATCGTCTGCTGGGCCTGCTTCAGGTCGGTGACCTTGCTCATCAGGCGCGCTCAGGGGTCATCGACGCGGCGACCTTGGCATCGGCGGCGCGGTAGTTGGCGTTGGTGGCCGACACCTTCTGCACCAGCTCGTCGACGGCGCGCTGGGTGACGTGCAGTTCCTGCGACCAGTTGCTGTCGAAACCGGACCACGCCTGGTCCATCCCGAACTCGCCGAAGTCGGTCGAGACGTAAGGCTTTTGCGCGGTGTAGGACTGGTTGGCCGACGAGAGGTCGGTCGCCACCTCTCCGAGTGCCCCCGCGACCCCGTCCAACGCATCCGGCTGGACCGTGTACCCGCCCGGCTTGTCGCCCATCGGCCGTTCTCCCCCCATGGTGCTCCATTGCTCGTCGTGATCGTACGAGCACGGTCGACGAGCATAGACGCCGTCATGGGGGGAGTGGTTGCGGGGTCAGTTCCGGGCGGGTGGGCTCGGGGTGGCTGCGGAGTAGGTGGGGGTGTCGGCGGTCAGGCGGCGCAGCGCCGCGTGTCGGCGCGCCACGGTTCCCGAATACCCCGTAGAGGTATATGGTGGCCGGCGCCCACCGGGGACTGAGGAAGGCGGACCACCATGCACGCGATCCTGCACGCGCTGTCCATCGCCGGTTCGATGACCTGGGAGATCACCTGGGCCCTCATCCTCGGCTTCCTGCTCTCCGCCGTCGTGCAGGCCGTCGTGCACAAGTCCACCGTCGTCCGCCTCCTCGGCGACGACCGCCCGCGCACCCTCGCCGTCGCCGCCGGCCTCGGCATGGCCTCCTCCTCCTGCTCGTACGCGGCCGTCGCCCTGGCCCGCTCGCTCTTCCGCAAGGGCGCGAACTTCACCTCGGCGATGGCCTTCGAGATCGCCTCGACCAACCTGGTGATCGAACTCGGCATCATCCTGGCCCTGTTGCTGGGCTGGCAGTTCACCGCGGCCGAGTTCGTCGGCGGACCGGTGATGATCCTGCTGCTCGCCCTGCTGTTCCGGCTGTTTCTGCGGGAACGGCTGATCCGGGGGGCCCGCGAACAGGCCGAGTTCGGCCGGGCGGGCTCGATGGAGGGCCACGCGGTGATGGACATGTCGGTGGCCGGGGAGGGATCCTTCGCCCGCCGGCTGCTCTCCGGGCAGGGCGTCACCTCGGTCTCGCACGTGTTCGTGATGGAGTGGGCCGCCATCCTCAAGGACCTGGTGATCGGTCTGCTCATCGCCGGCGCCATCGCCGCCTGGGTCCCCGATTCCTTCTGGCAGGCCTTCTTCTTCGCCGACCACCCGCTGGCCGCCAAGCTGTGGGGCCCACTGATCGGCCCCCTGGTGGCGATCGCGTCCTTCGTCTGCTCGATCGGCAACGTGCCGCTGGCCGTGGTCCTGTGGAACGGCGGCATCAGCTTCGGCGGCGTGGTCGCGTTCATCTTCGCCGACCTGCTGATCCTGCCGATCCTCAACATCTACCGGAAGTACTACGGCCGCCGGATGGCCCTCTTCCTGCTCGGCACCTTCTACACGGCGATGGTGCTGGCGGGCTACGCGGTGGAGCTCCTGTTCGGCGCCCTCGGCCTGATCCCGGACCAGCGGAACGCGGAGATCCCGATGTCGGGCGTGGAGTGGAACTACACCACCTGGCTCAACATCGCCTTCCTCCTGCTCGCGGCCGCTCTCCTCACCCGCTTCTTCCGCACCGGCGGCGCCGCGATGCTACGGATGATGGGCGGCTCCCCGGACGTCGGTGCACACGGGGCCCACGACCACCACGGCCACCACTGAGGGGACTTGCGTGAGAAGTCGGCCAGGCCGACTTCTCACGCAGGCATGTTCGGGTGTTGGGGAGTTCGCCGGTCTTGGTGGCGGTGACGAAGGCCGTCCAGCATCACGAAGCTCGCCACCTTCGCCAGGATCACCGACGCCCTCGACGCCATCCGCACCACCCTCGCCCGACTCCCGCTGGACGACGACCAGGCCGCCCACACCGAGATGCAGCGCTGGGTGACCTCCCCCCCCGTAGCGCCGAAGCCCTTCTCCTCTCAGTGCTCCGGCAAGCCGCCCGACACCCGTCCGGGTAAACGGAGCTGCCGGGCGATCCCGCATGGACCGCCCGGCACCTTCCGTTCAGAACCCGCCGGCCCGTTTAGAACCCGGTGATCCGCAGGCCGGCGCCGACGGTGACGTAGAAGGTGTGGGCGTCGGGGCCCACCGCCAGACTCGTCACGCGGTCGAGACCGGTGACCCCCTCGGCCGGGACGAGAGTGTTGGTCGAGGTGTCGAGGGAGAGGACCGAGGTCTTGCCGCTGTCCGAGCTCAGCTGGACCATGTACAGCCGGGTGCCGTCCGCGCTCACCGACGGGTCCCGCAGCTGCTGTCCCGGGGCGATGTCCATGGTCGCGGTGACGGTGTCGTTGGCGAGGTCGACGACGTAGTCCTTGCTGCCGCCCACGCCGTAGAGACGGGTGTCGTCGGGGGACAGGGCCAGGAACGCGCCGGGGACGGCGATGGTGTTGGCCACGACCGGGGTCTCGTCGCTCGTGTCCAGGTGGACCAGGCCGTTGCCGGTGCTGACGTACGCGTCGTCGCCGTCCGGCCGCGCGACGATCGACCCCGGTTCGCGGCCGGGTACCGCCACAGTGGCGGTGAACGCCTGCTGCTCCGGGGAGAACTGCAGGACGCGGGCCCGACCGACCTCGCCCGACATCCCTGCGCTTCGAGGGCGTCGGCGCGGCGGAGAAGCTCGTTCGCGATGTCGTCCCAGTCCGGGCCGTGGGAGTAGAGGCTGTTGGCCGCGTCGCGGATCAGGGCCGGGTCGTCGGGGCGCTGGAGGAGGAGCAGGCGGTAGGCGAGGTTGCGGACCCGGACCGGGAGGTAGCCGTCGACCAGGTGCGGGCAGAGGGTCCGCAGCATGGTGAGGATCTCGTCCGGCCGGCGAAGGTCAGCAGTTCGGTGAAGTAGGACTCCTCGTGCTGCCACTGCGCGTCGCAGCCGGGGGTGGGTCCGTACTCGTCGCCCCAGAGGTAGCGGGCGAGGTCGGTGAGGCTGTGGCGCATGGCCCGGATCCTAGGGCCGCTTGGTGTCCACCCGGCAGTCGGTCAGTCGTTGCCGGGCCGGCGCATGCCGAGCAGTGACAGCCCGCGGGTGATCCGGTCGAACAGCTCGGTCAGGGGCTCGCTGACTTCCCGGCCGAACTCGGTCAGTCCGTAGGTGACTTGGGGCGGCATCGTCGGCTCGACGTGCCGCCAGACCAGGCCGTCGTCGACCAGCGCGCGCAGGGTTTGGGAGAGCATCTTCTCGCTGATGCCCTGGATGCTCTCGCGCAGCTCGTAGAACCGGAGGTCGTTGCCGCGCAGGGAGATCAGCACCCAGATGCCCCATCTGCTGGTCACGTGGTCGACCATGTCGCGCGCGGGGCAGTCGGTGTGAAACACGTCATACCGGGCTCCGGCCTCGGCCTGGCTGTGCTGCAAACCTTCCGTCATGTCATGAGCTTACCTTCAGGTATGTCCTTACGAAAAGTTAGCTGGCGCTCCTAGCGTGAGGACCGCAGACGACATCCGACAAGGAGCTGATCATGATCGTGGTGACCGGGGCTACCGGGAACATCGGCCGGCCGTTGACGCAGGCGCTGGCCGAGGCGGGCCGGCAGGTGACGGCGGTGTCGCGGCGCACGGCGGCGGCGCCGGACGGCGTCCGCCACGTGGTGGCCGATCTGGCCAGGCCGGTCAGTCTCAAGCCTGCGCTGGCCGGGGCGGAGGCGCTGTTCCTGCTGCTGTCCGGCGACCTGCACGCCGCAGGGGCCAACCCTGCCGACCTCATCGGCGAAGCTGCGGCCAGTGGGGTCCGCCGGGTCGTCCTGCTCTCCACCCAGGGCGTGGCGACCAGGCCCTTCGGCCCGACGCGGATCGGGATGCGCGCACTGGAGGACGCGCTGCGGGAGTCCGGCCTGGAGTGGGCCATCCTGCGGCCGGGCGGCTTCGCCTCCAACGCCCTGTGGTGGGCCGAATCCGTTCGCGCACACCAGGTCGTCGCCGCTCCCTTCGGTGACGTCGGCGTGCCGATCATCGACCCGGCGGACATCGCCGAGGTCGCGGCGGCCTGCCTGCTGGACGACCGGCACACCGGCGGCGTGTACGAGCTGACCGGCCCGGAGGTGATCACTCCGCGCGGGCAGGCGGCGGCCATCGCCGCCGCGCTGGGCTCGCCGGTGAGGTTCCACGAGCTCACCCGCGACGAGGCCAAGGCCGCCATGACCCGGAGCATGCCGGCGGAACTCGCCGACGATACCCTCGACATCCTCGGCTCCCCGAGCCCGGCCGAGTTGCGCGTCAGCCCGGACGTTCAGCGGGTCCTCGGCCGGGCCCCGCGCACCTTCGCCGACTGGGCCGCCTGCAATGCGGCGGCCTTCCGCTGAGACCGGTCAGCGCCACCGGAACTGCTCTCCATGGCCGGTGATCCACTGCTGACAAAGGTGCCGAGCGATCCCGCGTGGATCGCCCGGCACCTTTCGTACGGGCCGGCTCAGTGCTGGTGGTCGCCGGCGGGCTCCTCGGTGGGAGCGGGGCTGCCGTCGGTGGTCACGGTGAAGGCGGCGGTGTGGACGGTGTCCTGGTGCTGGAAGTCCAGGAAGAGCCGGTAGCTGCCGCCGCTCGGCGCGGTGGTGGTGAAGCCGATCTCGGGGCCCGGGGTGGTGGTGTCCGGGTGGACGTGGAGGTAGGCGAGGTCGCCGGCGCGCAGGGCGACCAAGTGGCCGTAGGCGCCCAGGTAGGGCTGGAGGTCGGTGACGGGGCTGCCGTCCTTGTTGACGTTCAGGGTGAGGTGGTTGCTGCGGCCGGGGGTGAGGTCGCCGCCGAGGGTGACGGTGTAGCCGTCGACGCTGACGGTCCGTCCGGTCTCGGGGAGCGGGGCGGGGCGCAGGTCGCCCGCGGCGTGGAGGTCGGCGCCGAGGGTGAGGCCCTCGCTCGCGCCGGCCGGGGTGAAGTCGGCGAAGACCCGGTACTCGCCGGCGGCGGGTACGGCGGTGGGGGCGCTCCAGGTGCCGTCGGCGGCGAGGGTCGGGTGCAGGTGCTGGAAGGTGGAGAGGTCGCGCGGGGCGACGATCAGGTGGAGTTCCTTCTCGTGCTGCTGCTGGTAGGCGGTGACCGGCTTGCCGTCCGCGCCGAGGATGCGGAACCGCAGGTCGGTGGGGGAGCCGGCGGTGACGAAGGGGTTGTCGACGCTCAGGGTGTAGCCGCGCTCGGAGATCTGCAGCCCGCCGGGCAGGTGTTCTGCGGCCACGCTGCCCCCGTCACCGTGCCCGGCGTGCTCGCCCGCGGGAGAGGTGGCGTTGTGCCCCGCGTGCGCGGCGGTGGGCTCGGGGGCGGGGTCGCTGCCGGTGGCGTGGCCGACGCCGAGGGCGAGGCCGAAGGCGGCGGCGAGGCCGGCGGTGAAGGCGGTGATGCGCAGCGCGGTGTTCATGGCGGGGTTCTCCTCAGAAGGACGTACGAAGAAGAAGGGGAGCGGCCTCAGGCCCGCATGAGCCGGGCGATGGCCTGCGAGGCCTCGGCGACCTTGGCGTCGGCCTCGGCGCCGCCGCCCGCGATGGCGTCCTGGACGCAGTGGGCGAGGTGGGCGTCGAGCAGCTGCAGGGCCACCGACTGGAGGGCCTTGGTGGCGGCGGAGACCTGGGTCAGCGTGTCGATGCAGTAGGTGTCGGTGTCGACCATGCGCTGGAGACCGCGGATCTGGCCCTCGACGCGGCGCAGTCTGCGCAGGAGCTGGTCCTTCTCGGTGTGGTAGCCGGCCATTGCGGCCCTCCTCGGGATTCCGGCGGGGAGTGCGGGCGGAGCAGGAGCGAGTGGTCGGCGGGGGCGTGCGGCCTCTGCTTGGTGCCCTCGACGCTGATGAGTGAATACCCCATGGGGGTATCAAGTCAAGCGGATCGCTGCTGCGTAAAAATACCTGCTGGGGGTATCGGCCAGGGCTTGCCCCGCGTACCCCCCGGGGGTATAAAGGAACCCGGCACCCGCCCGGTACCCCTCCAGGGTATGGCGGCCTGGCCGCGCACGTACCTCGAAGCACCGACTGTCACGAGGAGCAACGATGACCACGCAGGCCCCCGCCTCCACGGAGGTGGAACTCTCGATCGGCGGAATGACGTGCGCCTCGTGCGCCGCCCGCATCGAGAAGAAGCTCAACCGGATGGACGGCGTCTCGGCCAGCGTCAACTACGCCACCGAGAAGGCGAAGATCACCTTCGAGGGCGAGGTGGAGGTGGCCGACCTGATCGCCACCGTCGAGGCCACCGGCTACACCGCCGCCCTGCCCAAGCCCCCGGCCGCCGCAGGTGGCGAGGGTGCCGAGCAGGCCGAGCCGTCCGACGAACTGGCCCTGCTGCGCCAGCGGTTGTTCACGGCGGTGGCCCTGGCCGTCCCGGTGATCGCGATGGCGATGGTGCCGGCCCTGCAGTTCGACAACTGGCAGTGGCTCTCGCTGACCCTCGCCGCCCCGGTCGTCACCTACGCCGCCTGGCCGTTCCACAAGGCCGCGTTCACCAACGCCCGGCACGGCGCCGCGACGATGGACACCCTGGTCTCGCTCGGCACCGGCGCCGCGTTCCTGTGGTCGCTGTGGGCGCTGTTCTTCGGCGACGCCGGCATGCCCGGGATGCGGCACGGCTTCGAGTTCACCATCGCCCGCAGCGACGGCTCCTCCAACATCTACCTGGAGGCGGCCGCCGGCGTCACCGCCTTCATCCTGGCCGGGCGCTACTTCGAGGCCCGCTCCAAGCGCACCGCCGGAGCTGCTCTCAAGGCGCTGCTGGAACTGGGCGCCAAGGACGTGACGGTGCTGCGCGGCGGAGCCGAGGTGCGGATCCCGATCGCCGAACTGGCGGTGGGTGACCGGTTCGTGGTGCGGCCGGGCGAGAAGATCGCCACCGACGGCACGGTGGTCGAGGGTGCCTCGGCGGTGGACGCCTCGATGCTGACCGGCGAGTCGGTGCCGGTCGAGGTCGGGGTCGGCGACAGCGTCACCGGCGCCACCGTCAACGCGGGCGGCCGCCTGGTGGTCGAGGCCACCCGGGTCGGTGCGGACACCCAGCTGGCCCGGATGGCCAAGCTGGTCGAGGAGGCCCAGAACGGCAAGGCCGCCGCGCAGCGCCTCGCGGACCGGATCTCCGCGGTCTTCGTGCCGATCGTGATCACCCTCGCGGTGGCCACCCTCGGCTACTGGCTGGGCACCGGCGAGGGCTGGACCGCCGCCTTCACCGCCGCTGTGGCCGTGCTGATCATCGCCTGCCCGTGCGCCCTGGGCCTGGCCACCCCGACCGCGCTGCTGGTCGGCACCGGCCGCGGCGCCCAGCTCGGCATCCTGATCAAGGGCCCTGAGGTCCTGGAGTCCACCCGCAAGGTCGACACCATCGTCCTGGACAAGACCGGCACCGTCACCACCGGCCAGATGACCCTGCTCGCCGTCCACGCCGTCGAGGGCGTCACCGAGGCCGAGGTGCTGCGCCTGGCCGGGGCCGTGGAGCACGCCTCCGAGCACCCGATCGCCCGGGCGATCGCCACCGCCGCCGCCAAGGCAGGCGAACTGCCCGCCGTCGAGGGCTTCGAGAACGTGCCGGGCCTGGGCGTCCAGGGCGTGGTGGACGGCCACGCGGTGGTGGCCGGCCGGGAGGCGCTGCTCAACGAGTGGTCGCAGTACCTGCCGGAGGCCCTCGCCGAGGCCAAGCGCAAGGCCGAGTCCGCGGGCCGCACCGCGATCGCGGTCGGCTGGGACGGCGAGGCGCGCGCGGTGCTGGAGGTGGCGGACGCGGTCAAGCCGACCAGCGCCGAGGCCATCGCCGAGCTGCGGGCCCTGGGTCTGACCCCGGTGCTGCTGACCGGTGACAACAAGCTGGTCGCCGAGGCGGTCGCCGCCGAGGTCGGCATCAAGCCGGAGCACGTGATCGCCGAGGTCATGCCGCAGGACAAGGTGGACACCGTCAAGCGGCTGCAGGCCGAGGGCAAGGTCGTGGCGATGGTCGGCGACGGCGTCAACGACGCGGCCGCGCTCGCCCAGGCCGACCTGGGCCTGGCGATGGGCACCGGCACCGACGCCGCCATCGAGGCGGGCGACCTGACCCTGGTCCGCGGCGACCTGCTGGCCGCGGCGGACGCCATCCGGCTCTCCCGCAAGACCCTGGGCACCATCAGGGGCAACCTGTTCTGGGCGTTCGGCTACAACGTCGCCGCCCTGCCGCTGGCGGCGGCCGGGATGCTCAACCCGATGATCGCGGGGGCTGCCATGGCCTTCTCCTCGGTCTTCGTGGTCGGCAACAGCCTCCGGCTGCGCCGCTTCCGCTGAGCCCCCTCCGCCCAGGCCCCGAGGCCCCGGAACCGCTGCCCGGTTCCGGGGCCTCGGCACGTCCGGGTCCTCCTGGTACCGCCGATCTCCCTCACGCACCGTAGTGAAGATCGCCGGCCCGGATCGCCGGCCCAGATCGACCGACGGAATCCGCCCCGTCCGGGTACATCCGATATGGCCTGCACTTGAAGGGCTGTTTGCGTGGACTTGGGGGAGCACTCACCGAAGTCCTACCTCATCGCGACCGGACCGAGATGTGACGCTCCGCCACTTGTTAGGCAAGCCTTTCCTGCCCTAGATTCTCGTGTCGCCAGGCCGGTGCCCTGCGGCTGCCGCAGGCCCGTACGGCCGTACCCGCTTCCTCGGAGGACCCTCACCATGCCCGGAACCGTCCGGCCCCTCGTGGGCCTGTCCCTCGTCGCCGCCTGCGCCCTCGCGCTCACCGCCTGCGGCAGCTCCGGCGGCTCCGGTGGCGACAGCGGCGCGCCCGCGCCCTCCGGTACCGCCCTGGCCGGCCAGACCATCACCCTCTACAGCGGCCAGCACGAGCAGACCGTCAAGGCGCTCACCGAGGACTTCACCAAGCGCACCGGCATCAAGGTCGAGCTGCGCTCCGGCGACGAGGCCGAGCTGGCCAACCAGATCCTCCAGGAGGGCGACGCCTCCCCGGCCGACGTCTTCTACGCAGAGAACCCGCCCGCGCTCACCGTCCTCGGCGACAAGGGCCTGCTCACCAAGGTCGCCCCCGACACCCTCAAGTCCGTGCCGGCCGCCGACAGCTCCGGCAAGGGCGACTGGGTCGGTGTCTCCGCCCGCACCTCCGCCTTCCTGGCCGGCACCGGCAAGGGCGCCGACACCGCGCCGCCCGCCTCCGTGCTCGACCTGGCCAAGCCCGAGTGGAAGGGGCGCCTGGGCATCGCCCCCAGCGAGACCGACTTCGCCCCGGTCGTCACCCAGGTCCTCAAGGCCAAGGGCGAGGACGCGGCCAAGCAGTGGCTCAAGGGCCTCAAGGACAACGCCAAGGTCTACGACAGCAACGAGAACCTCTCCGCCGCGATCAACAGCGGCGAGGTCGAGGGCGGCGTCATCGACCACTACTACTTCTACCGGATGCGCGACGAGAAGGGCGCCGCCGAGACCCACGCGACCCTGCACTACTTCGCCAAGGGCGACCCCGGCTCGCTGGTCGACGTCTCCGGTGCCGCCGTCCTCAAGCACGGCAAGCACCAGGCCGCCGCCCAGGCCTTCCTCGGCTACCTCGCCTCCGCCCCGGCCCAGACCGTCATCGCGAACTCCGCGAGCTACGAGTACCCGCTGGTCGACGGCGTGAAGGGCAAGCCCGAACTGCCCGCCCTGGACGGCATCGGCACCGTCGCCGACCCGGCGCAGCTCGGCGACGGCAAGCAGGCCCTGGCCCTGCTGCAGGACGCCGGTCTGCTCCAGTGACGATCCCCGTTGGCGGACGGCGGTGGCGCGGGCGGGCCACCGGCCTGCTCGCCCCCGTCGCCGTCGCCGTCGTCGCGGTGGTCGCCTCGCCGCTGGGCTTCGTCATCGCCCAGGCCGCGCAGGCCGGTTGGGACCAGACCCGGCGGCTGCTCGGCCGCCCGCTGATCGCCACCCTGCTCGGGCACACCCTCGGCCTGACCGCCGCCGTCACCCTCGCCACCGCCGTCCTCGGCTTCGGCGCCGCCTACCTGGTCGAACGCACCGACCTGCCCGGGCGCCGCGCCTGGACCGTCGCGCTCGCCCTGCCGCTGGCCGTACCGGAGTTCGTCCGCGGCTACTCCTGGGTCTCGCTGTTCCGCTCCGTGCACGGCTACTGGGGCGCGGTGCTGGTGATGACCTGCTCGCTCTACCCGCTGGTCTTCCTGCCGGTCGCGGCCGCCCTGCGGCACGGCGACGCCGCCGCCGAGGAGGTCTCCCGCTCGCTCGGCCGCGGCCGCCTCGCCACCCTGTGGCGGGTCACCCTCCCGCTCACCCGGCCCGCACTGGCCGGCGGCGTCCTGCTCGTCTCGCTCTACCTGCTCGGCGAGTACGGCGCCTTCGCGATGCTGCGCTACACCACCTTCGCCACCGCCGTGTTCACCCAGTACAAGCTGGGCTTCGACGCGGCCTCGGCCTCCCTGCTCACCCTGGTGCTGGTCGCACTGGCCCTGCTGCTGGTCGGCCTGGAGGCCTGGGCCGGCCGCCGGGCCCGGGTCGCCCGGCACGGCGCCCTCGCCCGCCCCGCCCAGCCGGTCCGCCTCGGCCGCTGGACCGTGCCGGCGCTCGGCGCGCTGGCCGCACTGGTCGGCGTCTCGCTCGGGGTGCCGCTGTACGCGCTGGCGTACTGGCTGATCAAGGGCAGTTCCACCACCCTGCCGTCCGCCTCCGTCCTCGGCGCCACCCTGGCCACCCTCGGGTACGCGCTCGGCGCGGCCCTCGTCGCCACCGCCGCCGCCGTCCCGGTCGCCCTGTACGGCTGGCGGCGCGGCACCCGGCCGGCCCGCGCGGTCGAGCGGGTCGCCTACCTCACCCGGGCGCTGCCCGGCATCGCGGTGGCGCTCTCGGTGGTCTACTTCGCGGTCCGCTGGGCCCAACCCCTGTACCAGCAGCCGCCGATGCTGATCCTCGGGTACGTCCTGCTGTTCTTCCCGCTGGCGCTGACAGCCGTACGCGCCGCCCTCGCGCAGGTCCCGCCCGGCGTCGAGGAGGCCGCCCGCTCCCTCGGCACCCGGCCGCTCGCGGTGCTCGGCCGGGTCACCCTGCCGCTGGTGCTGCCCGGCCTCGGTGCCGCCGTCGCCATGGTCGGCCTCACCGCCTCCACCGAGCTGACCGCCACCCTGCTGCTGCGCCCGACCGGCACCCAGACCCTGGCCACCCAGTTCTGGGTCTACACCAGCGGCCTCGCCTACGGGGCCGCGGCGCCGTACGCGGCCCTGATGGTCGCGCTGTCCGTCCCCTCCGTCCTGCTGCTGACCCGCCGTACCCTCGGCCGTCCTGGGGAGAACCAGTGACCGGACTGTCCGTCGTCGACCTGCACGCCGCGCACGGGCGCAGCCCGGTCCTGCACGGCATCGACCTCGCGGTGCCGGACGGCGCCCTGGCCTGCGTCCTCGGCCCCTCCGGCTGTGGCAAGTCCACCCTGCTGCGAGTGCTGGCCGGCTTCCACCCGGCCGCCGCCGGGCAGGTCGTGCTGCACGACCGTGTCCTGGACGACGGCCGCAGCCGGCTCGCCGCCGAACACCGCGGCATCGGCCTCGTCCCGCAGGACGGCGCGCTCTTCCCGCACCTGAGCGTCGCCGCCAACATCGGCTTCGGCCTGCCGCGCTCGCAGCGCCGCGCCCGGGTCGGCGAACTGCTGGAGCTGGTCGGCCTGCCCGGCCTGGGGGAGCGCCGCCCGCACCAGCTCTCCGGTGGCCAGCAGCAACGCGTGGCCCTGGCCCGGGCGTTGGCGCCCCGGCCGCGCCTGCTGCTGCTGGACGAGCCGTTCGCCGCGCTGGACGCCACCCTGCGCGCCGAACTGCGCCGCGAGGTCGCCGCCACCCTGCGGCAGTCCGGCACCACGGCGGTCCTGGTCACCCACGACCAGGACGAGGCGCTCTCCTTCGCCGACACCATCGCCGTGCTGCGCGACGGCAGGATCGCCCAGTCCGGCAGTCCGGACGAGCTGTACCACCGCCCGGCGGACGCCGCCGTCGCCCGGGTGCTGGGCGAGGCGAACCTGATCCCGGCCGAGATCAGGGGAGCCGAGGCCCACACCCCCTTCGGCGCGCTCCCGCTGACCGCCGCCGACCCGGCGCTGCGCAGCGGCCTGGCGCTGCTGCGCCCGGGCCAACTCCGGCTGACCGCCGAGCCGGTGGCGGGCGCCGTCCCGGCGAAGGTCCTCGGCAGCGACTTCCGGGGCCACGACCACCGCGTCGAACTCCGCCCCGAGGCCTCCGGGTTGCCCGAGCTGCTGGTCGCCTCGGCGGACCGCCCGTGGCCGGTGGGCGGCGAGGCGTACATGAGCGCCGCCGGGCCCGTGCACGTGCTGCCGGAGGCCTGATCGGGCTACGGGTGCCGGCCGGTGCCGAAGGCCACGGCCCGGCACACGTTCTCGCGGATCACGGTTCCTCCGGCAGCTCCACCGCCTGCCAGCGGTAGGCCGCGTCCTCCTGCCACACCTGCAACTCGCCCTCCACCACGGCCGCCAGGCAGAGCCGCCAGTCGTCGCCCACGGTGAGCGCGACCCGGGTGGCCGGGCGCAGCGTCGGCCGCCACCAGCGCGGCCGCCGTGAGGCCCCGCCGGCCGGCAGCCGCAGCCGTACGCCGCCCGCGCCGGCCAGGGCGATGGTGGGCCCGCCGCGGTGGCCGGCCATGGCGATGCCGAGGGCGGGTTCCCCGTCGCCGATCTCCGTGGGCGCGGGCAAGGGCGTGGTCGCCGGCGAGGTCGCCGCGCCGAGGGTGTGCAGCTGGACGGAGCCGTCCGCCCGCAGGGTGGCCGCCTGCGGTCCGGCGGAGGTACGGGCCAGCGCCCCGGCGCGCAGGGCGCCAGGCGGGCCGAGCGGGACGGGCGGCTGGACGGAGCCGGGCCGCCAGCTGAGCACCCGCTCGTGGTGCTCGACCAGGACCAGCCACGCGCCGGGGCGTTCCTCCTCGGCGGCGAGCACCCGGTCGGCGGGGCAGCCGGGGTGCTCCTGACCGGTGAGGGTGAGGCCGGGGGCCCAGCGGTACGAGCGCAGCGCGCCGCCGGCCGCGGTCCACACCGTCAGCTCCCCGGCCGAGTTGACCGCCCCGGCCAGTCCGCTGACCCCGCGCGCCGCCTCCCACCAGCCGGTCGCGGTGCCGACCCAGAGGGTGCCGGTCCGGTCCTCGGCGCAGACCACCAGCTCGCCCTGGCGTCCGGCCCAGCCGGCCGTCAAGTCCCGTACCGCGCCGGGGCCCTGGCCGGCGGGCAGCCGCTGGTCGGTTTGGCCCGGTCCGGCCAGCGCGGTGCCGTCGGCGCCGCCGGTGACCACCAGCGGCCGGCCGGCCCGGTCCGGCAGGACGGCCAGGTCCGCGGTGCGCGCCACCGGGCGGTGGGCGCGCAGGAGTTCGCGGCCGCGGGAGACCCAGGGGCCGAGCGGGGCGGGGCGGCGGTCGGGCTCGCGGGCCAGCGGCTCGCAGGCCCAGCGGGCCAACTCCTCGCCGTAGCCGGCCGCCAGCAGTTCGGCGCGAGCCTGCTCGGCGGCGAGCCGGTGGTCGAGCCGGCCGTGGTCGGGCAGCAGCAGGGTGCGGGCCAGGGTGCCGACCGCGAAGAGGTCCTTGGCGGTGGTGGGGAAGCCGCCGACCTGCTCGGCCTCCGGCGGGACGTGCCCGGGGGTGAACACCGCGACGGTCAGGGTGTGGTCGAGCGGGGCGAGGAAGGTCAGGTCGATCAGCTTGACCTGGCCCTGGGAGTCCACCAGCACGTTGGCGGGGGAGATGTCCCGGTGCACCCAGCGCTTGCGGTGCAGCTCGTCGACGATCCGGCACAGCCGCGCCAGCACCTCGGCCACCGCCGACGGGCCGCCGCGCTGGCCGCGCGCCCAGGTGTGCAGCGGCACGCCGTCGACCCAGGGTGAGATCTGATAGCCCAACAGCCCGCCGGAGGGCACCGTTCCGGGCCGGTGCGGGGAGGGGCCGAGCAGGAAGCTGGGCACCACCAGGTCGGTGACACCGAGCCGGTGGGCGTTGTGCGAGACGTCGTCCCAACGCCCCAGCCAGCGCCGCACCTCGGAGGGGTCGCGCTCCAGCATGATCTTCGCGGCGACCAGTTCCCTGATCCCGTTGTGGCCGGTGCGCACCGCACGCCACACCTCGGCCTCGCCGCCCCGGTGGTGGAACTCCAGGAGTTCGTACTGCTCGGGGTCGAACTCGGGCCCGAAGCGGAGCCCGGGCACCCAACGAGACTCGGACACGCGACCGTTCCTGATTCTGTAGTCGAATATCAGCAATCCCGACCTTTCGGACGGAATGGTCCGTAACGGTGTCACCACAACGTGAGTGCCGTGGTGTCCTGATGACGGTCTCGCGCTTCCTTCCGCTGCTGCGGCACTACGCCACCTGCCCGCCCCGCACCCGCCGTGCGGCAGGTGCGGGTGGCGCGGGTCTTCCGGTCGGCTCCACGCGGTTTCGACGCTTGCGCGTCCGGGTCTCCGGCCACTCCGGTACCCGTGATGCCGGCCGACGCGAGGTCGGCGAGGTTGCGGGCCGCGTTCTCGTCCCGGCCGATGACCAGGCTGCAGGCGTCGCAGGTGAACACTCGGACATGCAGGGGCAGCTTGGCTTTCACTGCCTTGCACGTCGAGCAGGTCTTGCTGGACGGGTACCAGCGGCCCTCGACGATCACGCGGCCACCGGCCCAGTCGGTCTTGTAGGTGATCTGTCGGCGGATCTCGCCGAACCCGGCATCCTGGATCTTCCGGGCCAGTCGGCCGTTGCGGAGCATCCCGGCCACGTTGAGGTCTTCGACGACGACGGTGCCGTACTCGCGCGTGATGCTGGTGGGTGAGCTTGTGCGGGGCGTCGGTGCGCAGGTTGGCGCGGCATCCCCACCAGCCTGCCCTTGCGCCGGCCGCGCTTGGACTTCGCATAATCGTCGAACGCGGTGGCGGCGTTCGCCAGACCGGTTGAGTACGCCTCCTTGGAGTTCTCTTCCCACCAGTCGGCGAAGCGAGGGTCGGTCTTCTTGGCCTCGTTGAACACCTTTCGCAGAGCGGGCGACGACCATGGCCGCCACGCGGTCAGCTCGGCCTCGGGGATGCCATAGGACTCTTCCGCCCTCCGCTGACACCACGACGCCTTGACCCAAGACGCCGCCCAGTTGTGCGCAGCGCGAGCGGCACCGCAATGCGACCGCAACCGACCGTCCTGCTCGGCGTTCGGGTCGAGCGCGAAACGGTAGGCCTGGACCACGAACCCAGGACGCTCCTCAAACTTCCGCACGACCCCCCCAGCCAGAGCCAGATCGGCAACACCCCGGACCATACCGGACAGCACTGACAATCAGTCGAAACGACCGATTCGCTGAGACTCGCCTAGAGAAGTGGCAGCGGTGATCACCTCCCCTGGCGCTTCACCACCCCTGTGGACACGCGGCTGTCGCGCAGCTCGCGCGCTGCCCAGGATAGTCCGGGTTCCTGTTCGGCCGCCCCGAGGAGGGCCTATTCTGATGGGCGCCCGAGCAACATCATGAAATAACGTCAACTCATGATCTTCCAGGGGTTGTTGATCATGACACGGACGGCTGTTGACCAACAGGGGGACGGTGCATGCTGCTGATCGCGGTGCTGCTGATCGTGGTGGCACTGGCCGGGGTGTCGGCCGTCGTGCTGGCGCGCAGGCGAACGGCCCTGGACGCCACGGGCGTTGCCAAGGCCCTCGCCGCCGCCGCCGCACAACTCGCCGCCGGCAAGGCCCCCCAGGCCCGCCGCCGCTACGCCCGGCTGGCCCGCCGACTCGCCACCGGGCCCCAGGAACTGCGCCCCCAGCGCGGCCTCGCCCTGCTCGGCCAAGCCGAGGCCACCATCCCGACCGGCGACCAGCAGGCCACCCTCGCCCTCCACCGCGAGGCGTTCCCGCTGCTCACCGACCCGGCCCGGCAGCTGCCCCGCTGGAGCCTGCGCCGCCTCGCCGAGGAACGGATGCAGGCCCCCGACGGCGACCTCGGACCGCTGCTCGCCTTCCTCCAGGCCACCGCCGCCGGCGCCGACCCCGGCGAGGAGGCCGAGGCCGCCGCCCGCACCCAGCACTGGCTGCAGCAGCTCTGCCGCGAGGGCGGCACCGACCAGCGCGACCACGCCACCGCCCGCGCCCTCGCCGCCCTGCCCGGCCGGGACTGGCCGGTGCTCGCCCGGGCCGCCCTGCTGCGCGCCACCGGCCGGGCCGCCGAGACCGAACCCCTGCTCGCCGCGGCCGCCCCCGGCGGCAGCGGCGAACTCTGGTTCCGCTGGGGCGCCCAGCTGTTCACCCTGCACCGGGACGAACCCGCCGTCGCCGCCTTCGACGAGGCACTGCGCCGCGGCCCCGGCGAGCCCTCCCCCTGGGGGCGCGGTCCGGCACTGCGCACCGACAGCCTGCTCTTCCGCGGCCTGGCCCGCCAGCGGCTCGGCGCCACCGACGCCGCCTGGGCCGACCTCGCGGCCGCCGCCGGGGAGACCCCGGGCGACCCGCGCCCGCGCTACGCCCTCGGCCGACTCGCCCTGCTGCTCGGCGCCGACGACCAGGCCCGGGAGCAGTTCACCGCCGCCCTGACCGTCCAACCCTCCTTCGCCCCGGCCCGGTTCGGCCTCGCCCTGGTCCACGAACGGGCCCAGCGCCCCGCCGAGGCCGCCGCCGACTACCGGGCCGGCCTCGGCCAGGCCCCCGACTGGCGCGCCGCCCGGGTCCGGCTCGGCGCCGCCCTGGTCGCCGCCGGGCAGGCCGCCGAGGCCGAGCCGATCCTGCGCGCCGAGGCCGACACCGAACCGGACTTCCGCTGGAGCCGGATCGCCGCCTTCCACCTCGGCCTGGCCCTCGCCCGCACCGACGACCAGGCCGGCGCCCTCGCCCGCTGGGAGCAGCTGGACGACCCCGAGCTGCGCGAACGCCAGGCCTTGGCCCGCGACCGGCTCGCCCGCACCCGGCTGGCCGCCGACCCGGTCGCCGCCCGCGAACTGTGGCAGCGGGCCGCCGCCGAACACCCCACCGCCCCCGGCTACCGGTCCGCCTTGCGCGAGGCCGCCCTGCGCGAGGCCGCCCACCTGCTGATCACCGGCCGCGACCACCCCGAGGCCCGGCAACGGGCCGCCGCCGCGCTCGCCCTGGCCGACACCCTGCCCGGCGCCCTCACCCACCGGCAGGCCCGGCTGCGCGCCGCCCTCGCCCTGACCGAGGGCGCGCCCGAGCGGGTCACCGCCCTGCTGGACGCCGGCGCCGGGCTGCGCGACCGCTACCACCTGGCGGCCGTCTCGTTGCTGGCGGGCCGTCCGGTCCCGACCATCGCCCTGCTCGCCCCGCTCGACCCCGACCCGGCCGGCGACCCGGCGCTCGCCCGGCTGCGCGCCCTGCTCGCCGAACGGGCCGGCAACTGGGCGACCGCGCTGGACTGGTACCGCCACTTCCTGACCGCTCCCATGACGGCTCCAGCGCAGCCCACCGGCGACTGCGCCGTCTGCGCCCGCCCCGCCACCGGCGCCTGCGGCGGCTGCGGCCGCGAGGCCTGCGCCGCCCACCTGCACGCCCCCGCCGGGGCCGCCTCCCCGCGCTGCGTCCGCTGCACCGGCCCCGCTCTGCGCGCCGTCCTGGACTGCGCCCGCCGGGCCGGCACCCCCGAACAGGCCGAACCCGTCCTCGCCGCCTGGGCCGAGGCGCTCGGCGACAGCGCCGCCGCCGCGCCGCTGCGGCTCGACCTCGCCCTGCTGCGCGCCGAACTCGGCCGTCTCGACGAGGCGTTGGCCGACCTGCCGGAGGACGCCGGCGCCGCCCGGGCCGCCGTCCTGGTCCGCCGGGCCGGCGCCGCGCTCGCCGCCGGGCAGCCCGGACGGGCCGCCGGCGACCTGCGCCAGGCCCTCACCCTCGCCCCCGGCCACCCGCAGGCGGCCGACGCGCTGGTCCTGCTCGGCGAGCACGAGGCCCACCAGCACGCCGTCGAGGGCCGCCACCACGAGGCCTACCGGGCCTACCGCGCGCTGCTGCTCAAGGACCCGGCCCACCCCCGGCTGCTGCACGCCCTCGGCCTCTCCGGCTACCGGCTGGCCGTCACCGTCGACGACCAGGACGTCTGGGCCTGGACGCTCGGTTGCCTGGTCGCGGCCCTGCACCAGAGCGAGCTGTGGGCCGAGTCCGCCCGGATCACCGGCCGCCAGGCCGAGCCGCAGCGGACGGCCGCCGCCCGGACCGCGCTCACCGACCGCCTCCGGGAGGACCTGCGCGCCCTCGACCGGGCCGCCGGACGCACCGGCGACGAGGTCACCGCCTGGACCCTGCGCCTGGGCATGGAGACCCACGCCGCCGCCGCCTTCGAGCGGGAAGACGTCCGGATCACCCTGCCCGGCCGCCCCGCCCGCCGCCTCGCCGTCGGCCCGACCCTCGACCGGCTGCTCCGCGCCGAGCCCGAACCCGCCGCCTGGGCCGCAGCCTTCGAGCAGGCCGTACGGGCCTGGCGGCGCCCGGCGGGCCCCGACGCGCCCTCGCTCACCCGGGCCCTCGGCCTGTTCGGCGAGCTCGGCCCGCAGCGCTACCTGAGCCTCCAAGGCCGCCAGGCCGCCGCCGTCGCCGCCCTGGATGCGGTCGCCGAGAACGAGCGCGGCGAGGGCTGGCAGACGCTGCTCGGCGAGTCCCTGCTCAGCCAGGCCCGAGAGCACCACCGCAACCAGGACTGGCGCGAGGCCCTGGACTGCCTCACCCGCGCCCGGACCGTCCCCGGAATCGAGCTGCCCGCCGACGCCGCCAGGATCGCCGCCGAGTCCGGCGTCCGGGCCGCCCGCGCCCAGCTCAAGAGCAGCGACGACGACCAGGCCGCGGCCGCCGCGCTGCTGGAGAAGGCCTTCGCGCTGGCCCCGGACGACCGCGAGGTGCGCGGCGACCTCGGCGCCACCTACGCCCAGTGGGCCCGCAAGATCAACAACGAGGAGAAGGACTACCCGCGCGCCCTCGCGCTGCTGCAGAAGAGCCTCGACCTCGTCCCCGGCGACCCGACCGCCAAGCACTTCCTGCAGGCCGCCCTCGGCAACCGGGCCGGCCAGCTCAGCCGCCCCGACGCCTCCGACGAGGAGCTGATGGAGGCCGCCGAAATGTGGGACCGGCTGATCGAACTCAGCCCCGACCCGGAGCACCGGCTCGGCCTCGCCTTCGTCATGCGCCAGCTCTCGCGCTCGGCCGCCTTCGCCGACGACCGCGCCTCCGCCGTCGAGCTGATGGCCGAGGCACTGCGAGCCGACCCGGAGTGGGACGGCGACGTCACCCACGAGGCCCCGCGCCGGGTCGCGGTGCTGCTCGCCAACCACGTCATCGACAACATGCAGGACAGCCCCTTCACCGCCCAGGCCGCGATGCTGCAGAAGGCCCACTCCTACGACGACTCGGCGGACATCCGCCGGCTGATGGTCAGCGTCTGGCGCGGCGAGGCGATCGGCCACTACGAGCGCCGCCGTTACGACGAGGCGATCCGGCTGCTGGAGGAGGCACTCGGGCTGTCCCGCACCCCGGAGGACAGCGCAAAGCTGCACAGCGAACTCGGCGTCGTCTACAGCTCCTACGCCGTCGCCCGGGCCAACGCGCGCCAGTACCGGGAGGCCCGGCAGCTGGTCCGTCAGGCTGTCGAGCACAATCCGGACGACGACGAGCTGCGTGCCCTGGCGGTGCGCATCGCCATGCTCCGCTGACCGGCAACCGCACGGCAGTTGCCGTCGTCGTAGACCGTGCGCCCGGCCGTCGCGGGTGGTCCGGTCGTCGTGAGTTCCGAATCGTCAGTTCCGAGCCGTGAGTTCCAAGCCGTGAGTTCCAAGCCGTGAGTTCCGAGCCGTGAGGAGAGAGACCACCCGCCATGCCACTGCACGAACCGTCGCCGTACGAGGTCCTGGGCATCCCGCTCACGGCCGGGGTACGCGAGATCAACCTCTCGGTCGGGAAGGCGCTGAAGGAGGGCCGGTTCACCCGCCAGCAGATCCAGGACGCCGCCGCGCTGCTGCGCAACCCGGACCGCCGGCTGGAGGTGGACCTCCAGCAGCCGTTTCCGCCCGAGCCGGTCGACCGGGCCGCCGAGTTGCTCGCACCCGCGCTCGTCGAACCGCTGCTGGTGATCGAGCGCCCGCCGCTGCCGCCCGCCCCCGCCCTGCTGGCCCTGCACCGCGCCGAGTTGGCCGCCGACTTCGCCGAGCCCGCACCCGCCGGGGTCGACCCCGAGCCGCCCGTACCCGCCCGCTACGCGGCCGACCTGTCCGTGCTGCCGCAGATCGAGGTTCCGGAGTGACCGACACACCGACCGCATCCCTGTACGACGGCCACCAGCGGCTGGAGGTCCCGCCCGGTGTCGAGTCCGTCGACCTCGATGCCAAGTTCAGCCAACTGCTGTTCCGCGCTTCGCTGTTGGGCAGCAAGCTAGCGGAGCAGAAGCAGGCCGCCCGGGCCGAGCAGCGCGAACTGCTGGGCGTCCTGGTCGAGGTGGACGACGCGCTCGCCGCCCTCGGCCTGGACCGCGAGCTGGTGGCGCTCGGGCGCGGCGCGGGCATCGAGGCCACCCGCCGACGGCTGCTCGGCCGGCTCGCCAAGGCCGGGGTGCGGCCGATGCGGCTGGAGGGGCTGGCGGCGGACCCGGCGCTGACCGAGATCGTCGGCATCGAGGTGCGGCCGGGGGTGGCGCCGGAGACGGTGGTGCAGACGGTGGTGACCGGGTTCTTCTGGGACCAGGAGGTGTTGCGGCGGGCCCAAGTGGTGGTCGCCGCACCGGAGTCGGCGCTGGCGCCGGTCGAGGATCCCCGGATCGCGGAGCTCAGGCCCGAGGGGCCCGAGCCCGAGGGGCCGGAGACCGTCGAGCCGTCGGCCGTAGCGGCGGACGCCGTTGAACCGTCGGCCCTCGGACCGGATTCCGTCGAACCGGTGACCGTCGACCCGGATGCCGTCGAAGCCCAGGCCAGGCCGGTCCCGCCCCGGGTCCGTCGGCACGCCAGGACCGCGGGCAAGCCGGGCAAGCGCGGCAAGCGCAAGAAGTAGCCAGGACCACGAGGGGCAAGAGGGGAACGACATGTACCGCACACTCGGCATCGACCTGGGCACCACCAACTCCGTGGTGGCCCACCTGCGCCGGGGCGAGCCGGAGATCATCTTCAACCGGCAGAACCAGGAGGCCACGCCCTCCGTGGTCGGCAGCGGCCGCAAGGGCGAGCTGCTGGTGGGCTCCACCGCGCGCAGCCGGATCGCCATCGACGGCGCCAACGTGATCCGCTCGGTCAAGCGCTTCATGGGCCGCAAGTTCAAGGACCCGCAGGTGCAGGCGGCCCTCAAGGAGGTCGACTACAAGGTCACCGCGGGTACCGACGGCGACGTCAACGTCTGGTTCAACGGCCGCTCCTACACCCCGATCGAGATCTCCGCGATCATCCTGCACCGGCTGAAGGAGGACGCCGAGCAGCGCCTTGGCGAGCCGCTCCACCGGGCCGTCATCACCGTCCCCGCGTACTTCGGCGAGCGGCAGGTCGCGGCCACCCAGGAGGCGGGCCGGATGGCCGGCCTGCACGTGCTGCGGATCATCAACGAGCCGACCGCCGCCTCACTCGCGTACGGGCACTCCACCGACGCCGGCGACGAGGGCCGGACGGTCCTGGTCTACGACCTCGGCGGCGGCACCTTCGACATCTCCATCCTGCTGCTGGTGCCCGGCTCGGTCTCGGTGCTCGGTATCGAGGGCGACAACCTGCTCGGCGGCGACGACTTCGACCGCGCGATCACCACCTCGCTGCTGGAGGACATCCGCGAGGAGTACGGCTCGGACTACCAGCCCGACCTGCGCGACCGCCCGAAGATCGCCTCCACGGCCGAGGCCGTCAAGATCGAGCTGTCCAACCAGGAGTCCTCCGAGGTCATCCTGCCGGGCCTGGGCGCCGGACAGCTGGTGCTGGAGACGGAGTTCGAGCGCGCCCGCTTCGAGGAGCTGATCGAGGCCCAGATCGAGCGGACCATCGAGCTGACCCACAAGGCCATCATGCAGGCCAACCTGACCGTCGGGGACATCGACGAGGTGGTGCTGGTCGGCGGCTCGACCTCGATCCCGCTGGTCGTCCGGCGGCTCGGCGAGGTGTTCGGCACCCGCCGGATCAAGCGCGGAGTCAACCCGATGCAGTGCGTGGCGCTCGGCGCGGCCGTGCAGTCCGCCCTGGTCGGCGAGGTGGAGTGCCCCGAGTGCCGGGCCCCCGGCGACCTGTCCGCCTCCAACTGCGCCAACTGCGCCACCTCCCTGCTCGGCGGTGACCGGGTCTCCTGCCCGACCTGCCACATCCCGGTGGACACCGAGGCCGCCGCCTGCCCCAAGTGTGGCCAGGACATGGCCGGTTCGGCCGCCTCCGGGTCGACCATCCCGAAGCAGTCGCAGGCCGCCACCGTGGTGCGCAGCGACAACTGCCCGCGCTGTGGGACCCCTTCGGCGCCCGGTGTGACCGCCTGCGAGCTGTGCGGCGAGCCGCTCAACTCGGCCGCGCCCGGCCAGACCAGGGTGGCCTCCACCGCTGCCGAGGACGTCGGCCTGCGCTGCGCCTCCTGCAGCACGGTCAACCCGCCCGGCAGCGAAGTCTGCACCAGTTGCGGCGAGTTGATGCAGGTCACCAACCCCTTCGACATCACCCCGAAGAACCTCGGCATCGAGCTCAACGACGGCCGCCTCGCCGTCATCATCCCCAAGAACACCAGCTACCCGACCAGTTCGCCGGTCAGCCGGGAGTTCGTGGTCTCCGGCAGCGGCCGCCAGCGGTTGGAGGTCGCGGTCTACGAGGGCGAGCACGAGATCGCCCAGCAGAACGAGCTGATCGGCCACCTCACCCTGCGGCTGCCCGAGGGGCTCGGCGGCCGTACCCCGGTGGAGGTCTCCTTCGGCCTGGACCGGGACCGCACCATCACCCTGTCGGTGCGGATCCAGGGCGGCGGCGAGAAGACCGTGAAGCTGGAGCGGGTCACCCTGGACCCCGAGCTGAAGGTGCAGGTCGAGGAGCAGCAGCGGCAGATCGAGACCTTCACCGACCGCTGGGGCGGCGAGCTCACCGAGGCCGAGAGGCGCGAGGCGCAGCGACTGATGGACACCCTGGACGACCTGGCAGCCGGGCAGACCCGCGGCCAGTCGGTGGACGAGGCGCTGGAACGGGCACAGCGCCAGCTCAAGGCCCAGCGCTGGGTGCGCGGCTCGGAGGCGTACCTGAGCCTGTTCATCCACTACTGCGAGAAGCACCTGGACCCGAGCGACCTGGACCGGCTGCGCTCGGTGGCCGCCGAGCTGCGGCTGCGCCGGGAGGCCGCCGACTGGGAGGGCGCGATGCGCGCGGCCCAGAAGGCGGACGACCTGTGCGACTCGCTCGGGCACACCTTCCGGATGCTCACCATGTGCAACGTCTACGTCAACCAGAACATGGTCTCGCCGGCGCTGGCGCAGCGGATCATGGCGGAGCTGCGCGGGCTGGACGAGGCGGTGGAGGCGCCCAACATGGAGGCGGTCAACACCCACATGTCGAACCTGCTGGCGCTGTACGCGCAGGCGGAGCGGGAACTCGGCAGCGAGCCGGCCGCCGAGTCGCTCGGCCCGGTCCGCCCGGAGGAGGCCGGTCCGCGATGAGCACCGTGAGCCTTCCCGAGGTCCTGTGCCCGCTCTGCAGGGTCCCGGCGGACCGGCAGTCGCTGGGCTGCCCGTCCTGTCGGGAGGACCTGGGCGTGCTGTTCCGGCTGCGTTACGCCGGTCGGATCGATTACAACCGGGCGCTGGAGGCGCTGGCGGCCGGGGACGCGGCGCTCGGGCTCGGGCTGCTGCACCGCGCCCTGGAGGCCGAGCCCGGGCTGGAACCGGCCCGGGAACTGATGGAATCACTGGGCGTGGTCGGCTCTCCGGGCGCCGTCCTCCCGCAGAGGGAGGGCGACACGCCCTAGGACGTAGCAATCCCGATATTTCGGGCCCTGGGTCGCGTGAGATCGGACAGAGTGTGATCGTCACACGGTTTTTCGCCGCCCTCACAAGGAGTGACGCAATGCGTATTCGCACCACCCTCGCCGCCACCGCGCTCGCCGCTGTCGCCGTCCTGGCCGGTGCCGGCACCGCCGCCGCCGGCGGCGCCCCCGGCGCGACCGCGACCGGTATCGCCACCAATTCGCCCGGTTTCCTCTCCGGCAACCTGACCCAGATCCCGATCAACTTCGAGAACAACATCTGCGGCAACGCGATCGCCTTCCTGGGCGGGGCCGCTGCCCAGGGGGGGAACACCGTCTGCATCATCGGGTGACAGCAGCGCCGGGGCCGTCCGTCGGAGCCGACGGGCGGCCCCAGCACCGTGTCCGCACCCCCGTTCGGGGGTGGCGGTGCCGGCCCGGGACCGGCGACCATGGTCCCCGTCCCGCACCGCCGCACCCTGGAGCCAGCCCGTGCCGACCACGCCCGCCCAGCGCAGCTACGCCTCCGGCACCTCGGACGTCCCGCTGCTCGGCGACACCATCGGGGAGAACCTCGACCGCGCGGTACGCGCCTTCCCCGGGCGCGACGCCCTGGTCGACCGCCCCACCGCCCGCCGCTGGACGTACGCCCAACTCGGCGCCGACGTCGACGCGCTGGCGCTCGGCCTGCTGGAGCTCGGGATCGCCAAGGGCGACCGGGTCGGCATCTGGGCCCCCAACTGCGCCGAGTGGACGCTCACCCAGTACGCCACCGCCAAGCTCGGCGCGATCCTGGTCACCGTCAACCCGGCCTACCGCTCGCACGAGTTGGAGTACGTGCTGAACCAGGCCGGGATCCGGCTGCTGGTCGCGGCCGAGCGCTTCAAGACCTCGGACTACGCCGCGATGATCGAGGAAGTCCGGCCGAACTGCCACGACCTGGAGCGGGTGGTGCTGCTCGGCAGCCCCGCCTGGGACGCGCTGCTGGCGGCCGGCCGGGAGGCCGACCCGGATCTACTCGTCGAGCGTCAGGGCGAGTTGACCCCCGACGACCCGATCAACATCCAGTACACCTCGGGCACCACGGGCTTCCCCAAGGGCGCGACCCTCTCCCACCACAACATCCTCAACAACGGCTACTTCGTCGGCGAGCTGCTCAACTACACCGAGCAGGACCGGATCTGCATCCCGGTGCCCTTCTACCACTGCTTCGGCATGGTGATGGGCAACCTCGCCGCCACCTCCCACGGCGCCTGCATGGTCATCCCGGCCCCCTCCTTCGAGCCCGGCGCCACCCTGGCCGCCGTCGCCGCCGAGCGCTGCACCTCCCTGTACGGCGTGCCGACCATGTTCATTGCCGAACTCGCCGACCCGGACTTCGCCCGCTACGACCTCAGCGGCCTGCGCACCGGCATCATGGCCGGATCGCCCTGCCCGACCGAGGTGATGAAGGAGGTCATCGACCGGATGGGCATGGCCGAGGTCTCCATCTGCTACGGCATGACGGAAACCTCGCCGGTCTCCACCCAGACCCGCACCGACGACTCGGTCGAGCGCCGGGTCTCCACGGTCGGCCGGGTCGGCCCGCACCTGGAGGTCAAGGTGGTCGACCCGGCCACCGGCCGTACCGTCCCGCGCGGCGAGCCCGGCGAACTGTGCACCCGTGGCTACTCCGTCATGCTCGGCTACTGGAACGAGCCCGAGCGCACCGCCGAGGCCGTCGACGCGGCCCGCTGGATGCACACCGGCGACCTCGCCGTGATGGACCGGGACGGCTACCTGGCGATCACCGGGCGGATCAAGGACATGGTGATCCGCGGCGGGGAGAACCTCTACCCGCGCGAGATCGAGGAGTTCCTCTACGCCCACCCGGACATCCTCGACGTCCAGGTGATCGGCGTCCCCGACGCCAAGTACGGAGAGGAGCTGATGGCCTGGATCCGGATGCGGGACGGCGCCGAGCCGCTCACCGCCGAGGCCGTGCGGGACTACTGCACCGGACGGCTCGCCCACGTCAAGATCCCGCGCTACGTGCACGTGGTCGACGAGTTCCCGATGACCGTCACCGGCAAGATCCGCAAGGTCGAGATGCGCGAGACGGCCGTTCGCCTCCTCGGCCTCTGACACCCGCAGTGCCCGAACGGCCACGGCATGAAGCCGGCGATCCGGAACGCGGCGATGCCGAACGGGATCATGTCCGGACGCTCAGCATCGCGCACTTTCTCCACTCCGCTTCCGGCTGACGCTGACGCGACCCTGAGCAGCGGAAAACTGACGGCCGGCGGGGTGGGGAGCCTCGCCGGCCGTCGGTGGTGCCGGGGGTCTATCGGGCGCCCCACTCCTGGTCGGTGGGGACGATCTCGCGGCCGAGGGGCGTCAGCGAGACCGGGATCATCTTGAGGTTGGCCCAGCCGAAGGGGATCCCGATGATCGATAGGAACAGCGGGATGCTGGTGATCAGGTGCCCGAGCGCCAGCCACCACCCCGCGAAGACCAGCCAGATGACGTTGCCGACGCACGACGCCGCCCCGGCGTCGGGCCGCTCCACCGCCGTCCGTCCGAACGGCCACAGGATGAAGCCCGCGAGGCGGAACGACGCAATACCAAATGGGATGGTAATTACAAGCAGGCAACAGATAATTCCGGCGACAGCATAGGCCAGCGCCATCCAAATTCCACAGAAAAGCAGCCAGATGATATTTAGAATGAATTTCACTGCACTCATGCCCGGTACCTTCTCACGGCTGATGGCGTTGCACTACGACCGTTGCCATGCCCGCTGCCGAGTGTGTCTACGCCCTAAGGCTTGTCTGACAAATAATCATCTGGCAGCTTCGCGGAGCCAGAGGATCGGTGAGGCCGGGACCGGCCTCACGGCGCGGGCCTGATCACGGCGGCCGCGCCGCCGCCGCGCTGCACGGGTGCTGCAGCGGCCACCCAGCGGCCACCCAGCGGCCATCCAGCAGCCGTTCGACTCCGGTGGCGGCGCCGATCTCGCCACCATCGGCGAACCTGTGCCCGAGGATCTCCAGGGCGAGTCCGCTTCGGCAGCGCCAGGAAGCCGGACTCGGCCTGGGCGGTGGCGGTGTTGCGCTGGGTGGCGCGCGGCGCGGCGATGGCCTGCACCAGGCTCAGGCCGCGGTCGAGGCGGCCGAGCAGCACCTGGAAGGTGGTGGTGATGGTCGCGCCGCCGGGGCTGCCAGTGGCGAGCAGCGGCTCGCCGTCGCGCAGCACGATGGTGGGCGACATCGAGGAGCGCGGACGCTTGCCGGGCCCGGGCAGGTTGGGGTCGGGGACACTGGGCTGGCGGAGCCGCCACAGTTACGCCCGCACTTCGGAACGCTGCTCGCCCACTCTGTCGGCTCTGCCGGGCCCGTGATGCCGTCGAGGATGGTCGCAGTTGAGGTAGTGACAGCTGGGTAGACGTCAAGGAGGTTTGGTGGCCGCGCTGGTGATGGCCGACGAGGCTGTGGACGCGGGCGAGGTTGTCGATCGGCTCGGGCCCGCAAATGGCGCTCATCGCCGGGAGGGGCTCACGGGTGCAGGGCCACTCTTGCGGGGCCGACGTACGGCGCACAACCAGGCGGGGCGTGGCGTAGCAATCCCCGCGCGCGTCTGACAGAAGCTTCGCGGCTAAGACCAGGGGCACCACGAACCCACCGATCAGCCACCGTCGAGCGGCAACCACCGACACGGCAGCACCCCGGGCTGGCCCCTGCGGCAAGGTCCCCGGCCTCGCGTTCCTCGTCGTCGAGTTCGTCGTACTCGCTGTGGAGGAGCCAGCAGCCGTGGATGCCGGCGAGGAGGTCTTCGAGGAGCTCGCGGGCCGGGCGCTTGGGGTCGAGCGGGGTCAGGCGCAGGGCGACTTCCTCGATGTCCGGCTCGTCATCACCCGGGTACTCGGCGAGGGTCTCCTCGAAGTCGTCGAGTTGCTCGCGCAGCGCGGTGGGGTCGGGCAGGACGCCATCGGCCACGTGCATGGCGTGGCGGACGAGGGTGGTGACGGCCTCGCGCGGGGAGGCGCCGGAGTCCAGGAGTTCCAGGACGAGGGTGGGCGTTTCGTGGGGGAGGGCCTCGATGTCGTCCGCTTCGAGGACGACCGCGGTGGGGTTCTGGCCGGAGGCGTCGGCGGCGACCTCGGTTGCGGCGGCGAGCCAGTGTGCGGCTGCGACCGAAGCGGCGGTGGGGTCGATGTCCGTGAACAGCGTTGGCGGTCCGAAGGGGTCCTGTTCGAGAAGCCGGTCGGCGGCGGCGACCTGGACGGGGGAGGCGTCCTCGCGGCTGAGCAGCACGGCCTGCTGCGCGCGGCCGGTGAGGTCCCCGAGCTTGGCGTTCTCGACGGCGGCGAGTTCGGTTGCGGCCTCGGCGAGCACAGCCTTGGTGAGGTCCGGGTCGTTGAGGGCGTGCAGGGCGCGGCCGACCTGGTGGGCGGACTCGAGCAGAGCGCTGTAGGAGACGATCACCGAGCCGCCTTCCGGCAGGTTCGGTTGGGAAATCGCCTTGGTGACCTCGCTGAAGGCTTGGCGTTCCTGCTCGCGTCGCCAGCCCTCGCTGTTGGGCTCCAGGGAGTCGGCGGCGCTGGCAGGGTGGGTGTAGGTGTGCCAGGCGGCTTCCGAAAGGTGGGTGAGGGCGCGGGCCAGTTGTTGGAGCGCCGCGGTGTCCGTGCCTGCCGGGAGGTCGGCGAGGCGGGTCGCGAGGTCGCTCTGGCCTGTTCCCCAGTTGGCGATCAGCTCGGATCGGGCTGGGTCGACGCAGTAGCGGGTCATGAAGCCACACCTCCCGGGTGTTTTTCGTGCGCCGCCCGGCGCCACCTCATTGTGACGGACCGCCAGTTGTGGTGAGCATGGGTCGCGGTGGCGTGCGCTGCGGAAGCGCCAGGCGCCCTGGCGGTGCGGTCCGCGGCCAAGGGGGAAGGGCTGGTCTGGCGGCCCTTCCCCCTCGGACCGTCACTCGTTGGTGTGAGCGGAGCGGTCCGCGCGTCGTGCCTGGGCCTGGCGTTGACGGAGACGGTCGACAGGGGAGGCCGGGTGGAGGGCTGGGACGCGGTGGGGTTGGCCGTCGGCGTCGATGGCGACGAAGACGAGGTGGGCGGTGGCGGCGCGGGTGACGGGGCCGGTGAGGTTCCAGCGTTCGGCGGTGACGATGACGCTGACGTCCATGGAGGTACGGCCGGTGTGGTCGACCTGGGCTCGGACGGTGAGCAGGTCGCCGGCCCGGACGGGGGCGAGGAAGGTCATCTCCTCGACGGAGACGGTGACGGCGGGCACGCCGGCGTGGCGGCCTGCGGCCGCCGCTGCGGCGTCGTCGATGAGTTTCATGACCACGCCACCGTGGACGGTGCCGTAGAGGTTGGTGTCGTGCTCGCTCATGATGTGGGCGAGGGTGACGGCGGAGTCGGCCGTGCTGCGGGAGAGTTCGGCAGGGGACTGTCCGAAACCCGCGCCTCGCGGGCTTCGCGCCGCCGCGATGATGACCCACCCGTGGAAGAGCCGGGAAACAAAAATGCGCCTGCGTCGGAACCAGCAGGCGCACACAGAGTTCATGGGAACCAAAACTGCAACTTGAATCACTGTGGCAGGCCCAGGCCTGATCCGGGGGAGATGGCCAAGATCTGGAAGCAGGAAAAATTTCGAACCTCGAACGGCTCTGCCACGTCGGACCAGGCGCATACTGACACGGATGACGAATGCAGCTGCGCCCCTGGGTTATGAGCCCAGCGAGCTACCGAGCTGCAGCGTCAGCCGCGCGACGCCAGCGCCACCCGGGTCCGCAACCGCGACGCGGTCGACGGCCGCCCCGGGGACGCGGCGCCCGGGCCCGCTCAGTCGGGTGTGCGGATCCGGTGGGTTCCCTCCTGGCCGAGCCGGATGGCCAGGCGCGGTCCGGCGGGGGTGGGGGTGAGCGTCGCGGCGGCGGGTCTGCCGGCCGGGTCGGTCACTGTGGGCTCCGGCGTGCCGGTGGGGAGGAGCAGGTCGAGGCTCTGTGGGCGGGTGCTGTGCACGGTTGCCTCGGTCAGGCGGCCGTGGTCCCATCGGAGGTCGACGGTGAGCCCGCCGCGCGCGCGTAGCCCCTGGACCCGGCCGGCGGGCCAGGCCTCGGGCAGGGCGGGGAGCAGGCGCAGCACGCCGTTGTGGCTCTGCAGCAGCATCTCGGTGATGGCGGCGGTGGCGCCGAAGTTGCCGTCAATCTGGAAGAGGGCCGGCGGGTGCAGGCCGAGGAGGTTGGGGGCGGAGTAGTCGGTCAGCAGGCCGCGCACGCCGCGGTGGGCGAGGTCGGCGTCGCCGAGGCGGGCGGCGAGTGCGGTCACCCAGGCCAGGCTCCAGCCGGTGGATCCGCCGCCGTGGTCGAGGCGGCGGGCCAGGGCGAGCCGTGCGGACTCGGCGGCCGCCGGGTCGGTGAGCGGGTCGATGGCGCTGCCGGGGTACAGGCCGTAGAGGTGGGACAGATGGCGGTGGCCGGGGTCCTCCTCGGGGAGGTCCTCCCACCACTCGAGCAGGCGCCCGTCCTCGCCCGTCGGCGGTGGGCGCAGTCGGCCGCGGGCCGCGTCCAACTCCTCGGCCAGGTCGGCATCCACCCCGAGGAGGCGGGCGGCACGGGCGGTGGCGGTGAACAGCTCGGCGGTCAGCCAGTGGTCCATGGTGGCCGCCGCGGAGACGGCGGCGAGAGTGCCGTCGGGCAGCCGGAAGCGGTGCTCGGGGGAGGTGGACGGGCAGGTGACCAGCCGGCCGTCCCTGTCCTCGGTGAGGAAGCCCAGCAGGAAGCGCGCGGCGCCGCGCATCAGCGGGTACGCGCGTTCGGCCAGGAAGTCGCGGTCCCCGGTGAAGAGGTGGTGCTCCCACAGGTGCGCGCACAGCCAGGCGCCGGCCATCGGCCAGTTCGCCCAGGAGGGCGAGCCGGAGACGGGGTTGGCGCAGCGCCACAGGTCCACGTTGTGGTGGACGGTCCAGCCGCCGGTGCCGTAGTAGGCGTCGGCGGTCCGGGCGCCGGTCCGGGCCAGGTCGGCGATCAGGTCGAAGAGCGGTTCGTGGCAGGGCGAGAGTCCGGTGGTCTCGGCGTGCCAGTAGTTCATCTGCAGGTTGATGTTGGTGGTCCAGTTCGAGTTCCAGGGCGGTGCGGTCTCGGTGTTCCAGATCCCCTGCAAGGTGGCCGGCTGGGTTCCCGGGCGTGAGGAAGCGATCAAGAGGTAGCGGCCGTAGGCGAATTGGAGGGCGGCCAGGCCAGGGTCGGCGCTACCGGCCCGTACGGCGGCGAGCCGTTCGTCGGTGGGCAGCTCGCTCGGTGGGCCGTCGCCGAGCCGTAGCGTCGTGGTGCGGAAGAGCCGCCGGTGGTCGGCGAGGTGATCGGCGATCAGCTGCTCGTAGGGCTGGGTGCGGGCCCGGTCCAGGCGCTTTCCGAGGCGCTCGACCGGCCCGTCGTCGGGGCCGGCGGGAACCTCGGCGGGCCCGCGGTAGCCGGTCTCGACGGCTGCCAGGAGCAGCACCTCGTCGGCGCCGGTCACCCGAACCGCGTCCCGGTCCCGTTCGACGAGGCCGCCGGTGGCGATCACCCGCAGGCCGGCCGCGAAGCCCATGCCCTCGCCGGACCGGTAGCGCACCGGGTCCTCCTCGCCGAACGCCACGTGAGCGGGGGCCCGGCCGGAGACGACCAGTCCGTCCGCGCCCGCGCGGTCGTGGCGGGGGTCGGGGTGCGGTGTGCTGAACCGGGCGGTGAGATCGATCCGCCCGGGTACGGAGGATGTGATCCTGGTGGCGAGGACGTCGGCCGGCGCGGAGACGAAGGACTCGCGCAGTGTCTCCGTGTCGCCGGTCCGGTACGAGACCCGGTGGACCGCCTTGTCGAGGTCCAGTGTGCGCAGGTAGTCGTCCACCGTCCCGTCGCCGAGCTCCAGATGGAGTGTGGCGAGCGGCTGGTAGGCCTGCGAGTACGGTCCCTGCATGCGGGTGGCGACCGCTTCCGCGCGGGCGTAGTCGCGATCGCTCAGGACCGCGGTGCGCAGCGTCGTGAGGTGGTCCGCCGCGCCGCTGCGGTCGCGCGGGCCGGGGCCGCCGGACCACAGGGTGTCGGCGTTGAGGTGGATGGTTTCCGCCGCGCCGGACCGATCGGTGCCGCCGTGGAGCAGCGCGCCGAGGCGCCCGTTGCCCAGGGGCAGGGCCTCCAGGAAGGAGGTGGCCGGCCCGCGGTACCGGAGGAGGTCGGGGCCGGAGACTGAGTCCGTCGACACGTGGATCGCCCTTTCAGGGAGTCGGAGGAGCGCGCCCGGCTGTCACGGCCCATCGGCCGGAGTGTCGCCGACCGGCGCGGTGCTGTCCCGGACGACCAGCTCGGGGCGCAGCAGGTGCATCGAGTTGGTCGGGACCCCCGACTTGGTGAGGGCGCGCAGCAGCAGCTCGACCGCCTCGCGGGCCATTTCCCGCTTGGGGATGGCCACGCTGGTGAGGGCCGGCCGGGCCACGCCCACCTCGGGGTTGTCGTCGTGTCCGACGATCGACAGGTCGTGCGGGACGGAGCGGCCCGCGGCCCGGGCGGCCTCCAGGGCGCCCAGGGCGAGGACGTCGTGCGTGGCGAAGAGCGCGGTGGTCCCCGGGGCGGCCGTCAGCGCCGCCGTCGCCGCCGCGAAGCCGCCCGCAGGGGTGGGCTCGGATGCCAGGTGGACGGCGCCGTCGGGAACGGCGAGGCCGTCGGCGGTGAAGGCACGCCGGAAGCCCGCCACCCGGGGGGCGTGGTCGGGGCTGGCGAGTACGGCGACGCGTTCGTGCCCGAGCGCGCGCAGGTGGCGCCCGGCCAGGAAGCCCGCCCGCTCGTAGTCGATGGTCACGACCGGGAAGCGGTCGGGGGCGTCGGTCTCCCACGCGCACAGGGCCACCGGGAAGGCGGCCTCCGCCAGCAGCGGCAGATGGTCGATCAGGTCCCGGTCCCCGGCGATCAGCAGCGCGTCCACCGAGCGGCTGGTCAGCCCGGCCAGGTGCCGCTTGGCGCGCTCGCCGTCGAGCCGGGTGGTGCAGAGCAGCAGGTGGTAGCCGTTCGCGTCGAGGACGTCCTCGACCTCCTCGACGATGTCGGCGTAGAAGGAGCCCGTCACGGTGGGGACGAACAGGCCCACCGTCCTGGTGGCGCCGGTGGCGAGGGAGCGCGCGACCAGGTTGGGGGTGTACCCCAGGTCCTCGATCGCGGCGCGCACCCGGGCGGCGGTCGCCGGGCTCACGGCTCCCCGACCCCGGATGACGTTGGAGACGGTCTGCTTCGTGACCCCGGCACGCTCGGCCACGTCCTGCATCGTCACCATGGCTGGATCCTTCGAATTTACCGGTCAACTTTCTTCCGGTGAAACGTAGGGCATCGGTGAATGGTCGTCAAGCCGCTCGAAACGGCATCTGCATCAGTGACTTGAGGATCCGTCGTGCGAGCGGCGACCGCGTGCTGCGCGACGGAACGGGATTTCGCAAGGGCTCTTGATTTACCGGTCAACCCGCCCGTATCGTCCCAGCCATCCAGCGCTTCCCCCCGTCCTTCGGGCCCCGGCTGACGACCCGTCCGCACGGGATATCGCGCCTCCGAGAGGAACCACCCATGGGTAGAACGACCATGTCCGCACGTCGCGTCCTCGGCGCGGCCACCGCCGTCGCACTCGCGCTCGGCGTGAGCGCCTGCGGGGGCTCGGGGGGCGGCGGGAAGGCCTCGGGCAGCTTCACCTACTGGTCGATGTGGCGTGCCGACGAGCCGCAGGCCAAGGTTCTGAAGACCGCGATCGACGACTTCACCGCCGCCACCGGCGCCAAGGTGGACGTCACCTGGGCCGGCCGGGACATCGCCAAGAAGATCGGCCCGGCGATCGCGGCGAACCAGGCACCGGACCTGTGGGACGAGTCCGACGACAAGGTCTACGGCACCACCGCCGCGGCAGGTCAGACATCCCATGCCGTAGCGGTGTCAAGCTGTGGCTGGGAGGGTTGCGTGGTGTGACCAGGCGGTGGCCTCGTCGTAGAGGGTGCGGGTCTT
>NZ_JBIRFA010000025.1:0-76858 GCF_044327205.1 Kitasatospora sp. NPDC018058
CAGAGGGCCGCGTCCGCGCCGTTGTTGGTGCTCTCGACGGTCAGCAGGCCGGTCTTGTTCTTGAAGCCCAGCTTGGGGTCGAGGTCGGTGTTCACCGGGTCGCCGAGCGCGGCGATGCGCAGCGTCGTGGACCAGTCGTTGGCGTTGTAGCCGGCCGCGGTGAGCCAGGAGCAGTCCTCGGTGGAGGTCTTGACGCACTTCGGCTTGGTGAGGGAGACCGGCTTGTCGATCCGGCCGTAGACACCGGTGTTGCCGGGGTTCGGGTAGAGCTTGAGCTCCGGGTCGCCGGCGGCGTGGGCGATCACGTCGTCGATGTTGTTGCCGCCGGTGAGCGTGCCGCGGTGGGTGTACTGGATGCCCGCCCAGCCCTTGCCGCCGGGCGCGTCGGCCGGAGTGGCGACGGTGGTCACGGCCGGGCTCTTGGCGTTGGGGTTGCCCGGGGCGTTGTAGCTGTGCAGGTAGCCGGCCTGGTCGGGCAGCAGGATGTCGGGGGCGCCGTCGCCGGTGACGTCACCGAAGACCGGTGGCGGGCCGTCCGGGTTCCACGGCACGTAGAAGGAGTACGCGGCGACCGGCGAGAGGTTGCGCGCCTGGTCTATCACCTGGATGTAGAGGACGTTGGTGCCCCAGCGGCTCGGGGCGATCGGGATGCCGTCCGATGGGTAGTTGGCGCCACAGGCCCAACTCGCCCCGGTGAACTGCGGGTCCCAGCCCCAGCGGGCGCAGACCACACCGGAGGCGCTGCCGTTCGGCGCGGGATCGGTGGCGGTGAAGGGCACCAGGCCCTGCTCGCCGACGCGCTTCTTGGCGACCTGGCCGTTGCCGGACGGCGGGAACTTGTTCGCCAGATCGCCCTCGGGCAGCAGGGTGTAGACGTTCGGGACGGAGATGGTCGGCGGAGTCTGGTCGACACCGAAGCGGCACGTCGGGGTCGAGGCGGACATCTGGACCAGCCGGTCCGTGGCCAGGGCGCTCCAGCCGTAGACGTGGCCTTCCTTGATGACACCCGGCTTGACCTGGAAGGCCGCGTTCCCACCGTTCGGCACCTCGGCCGTGAAGCCGGAGTCGCCACCGGAGCTCGGGTCGGTGTAGTCCCAGATGTGGGTCCAGGCGAACAGCGAGCTCTGCGCGTTGCTGCTGACCGTCGCGTTGAGCGTGACGGAGCCGTTGAAGCCGGAGTCGGAGTTGAGCCAGCCGATCGAGTTGCCGTCGCAGCCCTGGTTCTCGGCCCACGGCACGGAGGTGCTGGGAGCGGGCCAGGCGTACGGGTTGGTCGGGGTGTTCGGCACCCGGTCGTACTCCACCACGACGGCCGGGTTGTAGGTGAGGCGCTTGAACGCCATCGCGTCGGACTCGTTGCGGGCGAACAGGCCGAAGGTGAGGTTGTCGTGGTTCGGCGCGTACTGGCGGTAGACGCCGGTGACGTCGTAGTCGAACTGGGTGTTGCCGCCGCAGCCGTCCTGCCCCGCGCCGCCGACGTCCGCCGAGCCGACTCCGGTCACCACACCGGGGGAGTTGTTCCAGGTGGTGTTGTTGTCGATCGCACCGGTGAACTTGAGGTCGACGGTGTACTGGTTGGTGCAGGAGTGGTCCGAGGACTTGGCCTCGAAGAAGGACATGGTCGCCTTGTTGATGACGATGTCGTTGTACCAGCGGGTGTCGAACTGGAAGTAGGAGCGTTCTACGCCCTTGTCGGTCCGGTAGCCCTGGTAGCCGACACCCGGCTGGGCGTACGGGTCACCGGAGTTGGCGATGGTGCGGCCGAGGTTGTTGGTGCCGGGGTACGCCGACTGGGTCCAGGTCCAGGTGGTGGCCTCGCGGCGGTCGTAGAGCCAGCCGGGGTCGATGAACCAGGGGCCCTGGCCCTTGCCGAGGACGGTGTCGTCGGTGGTGACCTCGACGGCGTCGGCGGTGGCCTTGGTCGGCATGGTGGCGACCTTGGCGCTGGCGCCGGGGCCGTCGGCGGTGCTCTTCTGCTCCCGGGGGTCGCCGCCCTGGTCCTGCCCGTCGCGCTGGGCGGCGGCGGCCTTGCCCTTGGGGGCGTTGGGGGCGGCGGTGCCGGTGGTGCTGTCCCACATCTGGGGGGTGGAGGCGTGCCAGCGGACCTTGCCGTCCTTGGTGGTGGCGGTGAGGTTGCCGGCGTCGTCGGCCTTGACGGTGACGCCCTTGGCCTTGGTGGGGAAGCGGACCTTCTTGAGCGCCGGGTTCTTGGCGGCTTCGGAGGTCTTGACGATCAGGACGGTGGAGAGGCCGCCGAGTTTGGAGGCCGTGACCCTGAGGTCGATGCCGGGGGCGACCTCGGGGTAGACCAGGGCCTCGCCGTTCGGGTCGAGGGTTGGCTTGGTCAGCGGGAAAGGGGAGTCGATGGTGAGGGACTCGCCGTCGGGGCTGGTCAGGGTGCCCAGGGGTCCGTCTCCGCCGCCGGAGAGGTGGACGCCCGCGACGGCGGTCTTGGGTCGGTAGCCGCCGTGGTCGTCGGGGACGAGGGTGCCGTCGAGGTTCGCCCAGGTGTTGTTCTGCTTCACGCGCTGGGGTTCGACGTGCTGGGTGCGGGAGAGGTGTCCGGCGGGGGTGGCGACGGTCTCGCTGTACTCGTCGGTCAACTCCGGGATGGGGACGGGCTTTCCGGTCTTCTTGGCCTCGGCGATGGCCTTGTCGGACGCGAGTTCGGGCTTCTCGCCGGCGAACTTGGCGTCGCCGGCGGCGATCTGGGCGGCCAGGGCCTTGGGGATCGGCTGAGCCTGGCCGGTCGGGGTGCCGGCGGCGGTGGCGGACGGGGAGTCGGAGGCGAAGGCGAGCGGCGCGATCGGCCCGACGGAGGTCAGCGCGAGCGCCAGGCTGACCGCGACGGCGTACGACCGCCGCGACGGATACCTGGTTCTGCGCATGCCGGAGGAACCTCCGGGCGGAGCGGCAGACATGGTGAAGCCCTTCGATGGAAGGTTGGATCGGCTGTGGACGACGTCTGGATTCGGATCGTCCGCAGAGGTCTTTGAGCAAGCTGCCGTAATGCTGAGTCAGCGTCAATCTGGTTCGATGGGTGGGTTGTCCGCTTTGACGGGCCGTCCGCCGATTTAGTTCAGATGTGATCTGAATTACATGCTCAGAGGATCCTCAAGCCGCTCGACCGCTGGATTGTTAGCCCCCTACCCTTCAGCGAGACCGTCCGCGTCGAACCGCGGCGCGGACTACTCATAGGGGCGGAAGTGTCTTCTTTTCCCGAACGGTCACCCGGTGACACCGGGTGGGATAAACCATCCATTAGATGGCGTAAGTCCCGTATCGCAATGTTGAGCTCAATGGCCGTGTTGACCGTTTTGGCGGTTCTGGCCGCGCCGATCGGTTCGTCGGTCGCCGTCGCGGCGGACGGCGGCCAGGGCCAGGACAAGATCTGGTCTCCGCCGAACACACCGCTGTCGAAGACGACTTCGGTGGCCGGTGCGGCGGACAAGCCCAAGTCGGCGTCGCCGCAGACCGGTTCGCCGAACTGGACGCCGCCGAAGTCGGTACCGCAGCCGAAGCAGGGCAGTGCGGATGTGACCCTGGACCCGGCTGCCGGCAGCTCCAAGCGGGCCGGCGAACTGCCGGTCTGGCTTGCCCCGGTGAGCGGGGCTGACGGCTCCTCGCCCGCCGTCCCTGTCCGGGTGCAGGTCGTCGCCCCCGGCTCATCGTCTTCAAAGGGAGTGCAGGGAACGGTCGTTGGACTGTCTCGCGACGAGGCGGTGAAGGCGGGCAAGGTCCAGGTCGGGCTTGACCTCGGCGCAATGGGGGTCAGCGGCGAGTTCGCGCAGCGGGCGCGGCTGGTGGCGCTGCCGGAGTGTGCGCTGAGCACGCCGGAGGCGGACGGGTGTCAGACCCGTACGCCGGTGACTTCGCACTACGACGAGCAGGCGAAGCGGCTGGTGGCGGACGTCGAGCTGCCGGCGGCCGGTGGCAAGAAGAAGGGGACGCGGTCGGAGTCTGCGGCTGCGGCGGATTCGGTTGCCGGTGCGGGGCAGGTGCTGCTGGCGCTGGACGCGGCGCCTTCCAGCGGGACCGGTACGTACAGCGCCACACCGCTGTCACCGAGCCAGAAGTGGGCGGCAGGCACCGCGTCGGGGTCGTTCACGTACAGCTACCCGATCGTGGTTCCGCCGTCCCTGGGCGGCGGTGCGCCGTCGCTCGCCCTCGGGTACGACTCGGCGTCGGTGGACGGCAAGACGGCGTCCACGAACGCGCAGGCGTCGTGGATCGGTGACGGCTGGGACCTGAGCGCCGGCTTCGTCGAGCGCTCGTACCGGGCCTGCGACAAGGCGGGCATTCCGGGTTCGGCCGACCAGTGTTGGGGCGGTGCGAACTTGACGCTGTCCCTCGGCAATCACGCCGGCGAAATCGTTCCCGACGACGCGTCATGCGCGACGGGTGCTGCGACCGATGAGCAGTCGAAGTGCACGTGGCGCTTGAGGGACGACGACGGGACGAAGGTCGAGTTCCTGACCGGGGCCAACAACGGGACCTGGAACGGCTCGTACCTGAAGGTGACCGACACGACGGGGACGGCATACTACTTCGGTCTCAACCAGCTTCCGGCGGCCGACGGTTCGCCGAGCAAGGTGGGGCCGGAGAGCAAGTCGGCGTGGACGGTGCCGGTGTACTCGCCAAACGCGGGTGACCCGTGCTACGACCCGGCGAAGGGCAAGGGTTCGTGGTGCCAGTCGGCTTGGCGCTGGAACCTGGACTACGTGGTCGACCCCCACGGGAACCTGACGACGTACGCCTACACGCCGGAGACCAACTGGTACGCGCGCGGTGGCGCCCAGAACGGTGGCAAGGGCGAGAACACCCCGTACACACGTGGTGGTGTTCTGGCTTCGACCACGTACGGACAGTTGCTGTCCGACCAGCTCGGCGCCGGTGGTGCCTACCAGGCCGCCGCGCGGGTCGACTTCGACTCGGGTGAGCGGTGTGTGTCGGGGGCGGCGGCCTGTGATGCGTCGCAGCGGACGGTGGCGAACGCGGCGAACTGGCCGGACGCGCCGCTGGACAAGCAGTGCCTGGACACTGGTGCCTGCACCAACTACGGCCCGACGTACTGGTCGACGAAGTGGCTGAACGCCGTCACCACCTCGATCCGTTCGGGTGGCTCCTATCGTCCGGTGGACCGCTACGAGCTGACGCACGTCTTCAAGACGCCGCAGAACGCGACGGAGAACGCTCCGATCGCCTGGCTGCAGTCGGTGAAGCGGATTGGCAAGGACACGGCCAACGGCCAGACCGAGCAGTCCCTGCCGCCGGTGACCTTCGCGGACCTGCAGTTGCCCAACCGGGTCGACGGTCTGGTGCCGGCGCGTCCGCGCTACAACCGCCCGCGCTTGGCGGTGATCACCAACGAGAGCGGCGGCACGATCACGGCCTCGTACACCAAGGATTCGTGTTCTCGGGTCACGGGCAGGATGCCGGCCTCGGCCGACAGCAACACCATGGGCTGCTACGCGGTGAAGTGGTTCGACACCAGCCTGCAGACCACAGTGGACGACTGGTTCCTGCGCTATCCGGTCGACACGGTCACCGTCGATCCCAACGCGGGGCTGATCACGGGCTCGGTGCCTACCGTCACGTCCTACTCGTACGGTCTGGCGGCCTGGCACCGCAACGACAGCCCGCTCGTGGAGCCCGACTACCGCACCTGGGACCAGTTCCGCGGCTTCGCGAGCGTGACCACGGTGACCGGCTCGGGCAAGGACGGCGCGCAGTCGAAGTCGACCACCACCTACTACCAGGGCATGGACCAGGACATCAAGGCCGACGGAAAGCCGAAGGGCGCCACCGTGGCCGGGGTGAGGAGCGGCAGTCGGACCGACTCCGACTGGCTTTCCGGACAGGTACTGGAGACGGACACCTACGCGGACGCCTCCACCGATGCGGGCTCGCCGCTCTCGTACACCGTGAACACGTACGAGAACCCGTCGCCGACCGCCACCCACAAGCGCGCCGGTTTGCCGGACTTGGTCGCCCAGTACCAGGCGACCAAGGTCACCGCGGCCACGACGGCCACGACCACGACCGGTACCCGTACCACCTCGACGGTGACCACCAGCGACCCGGCGAACAACAATCGGGCCACGACGTCGCTGAGCACCGCCGACGGCACGCCGGACGTGTGCACCCGCAACCGGTATGCGGCCGCCACCAACCCGCAGATGACCGGGCTGGTGTCTGAGGTGTTCGTGATCTCCGGCTCCAACGCCTGTACGGCGGATGCGAGCGCGGCCAACACGGTCTCCGACACGCGCACGCTCTACGACGGCCAGGCCTTCGGCGCCTCCGGCGCCAAGGGCGAGGTCACCGGCGTCCTGGTGCTTGACGGCTACGACGGCAACGGCACCGCCCAGTACGTCACCAAGGCGGTGAACGGCTACGACGCGTACGGCCGGATGACCTCTGCCACCGATCTGACCGTCACCGACACCGCGAACCCGAACGGCGCCGTCACGACGACCACGTACAACTCGGCCAACCCGGGTGAGCTGTCGAACAAAGTGGTCACCGGTACCCCAGCCCCGGCGGGCGCGCCAGACGCGGGTGGTCGGCGGGAGACCGCCGTCACCGTTGACCCGGCCCGTGCGCTGCCACTCACCTCGATCGATCCCAACGGTCGTAGCACGACCAAGGCCTACGACAGCCTTGGGCGGCTGAAGGCGGTCTGGATCCCGGGTCGCGACACTGGGGCGGGAGCGAACCTCACGTACGACTACGCCGTCAACGGCACCCAGTCGCCGTCGACCGTGACTACGAAGTCGTTGCGTCCGGGCGGCATCGCCTACGGCACGGCGACGCAGATCATGGACGGCCTGGGCCGCGTGGTGCAGACCCAGGGGGACCCGGCGACCCCGGCGTACCACGGCCGTCTGGTCACGGACACGTTCTACGACTCGCAGGGGCGGGTGAACCGCACTTACAGTGCCTACTACGACGACACCAACGCTCCGAGCACAACCCGCTGGATTCCGGACGGTGCGATGGTGCCGAACCAGAGTGTGGTGCAGTTCGACGGTCTGGGACGTGCGGTGAGCACCCAGTTCGTGGCCCTGGGCAGGGTGCAGACCACGACGACCACCGCGTACCCCGGTGCGGACCGGGTGGACGTGTCGCCTCCGACCGGTTCGACCGCGACCAGCACGGTCACCGACGCCCGTGGGCGCAAGACGCAGCTGTGGCAGTACAAGACGGCTTCCGCGACCGGTAACCCGGCCGACGCCGATGTCACCAACTTCACGTACACGCCCGGTGGGCAGGCGGCCACCCGGGTGGACGCGGCCGGGAACACCTGGAGCTTCGGCTACGACCAGCGCGGTCGTGTGGTGCGATCCGACGACCCGGACACCGGTGTGTCGACCCGCACCTACGACGGCGCCGGCCGCCTCGCGTCGACCACGGACGCGCGCGGGCAGACCGTAGTGATCACCTACGACCTGCTGAACCGCAAGACCGGTACGTACAACGGCTCGGTGGGCCCGGCGAACCAGCTGACCGGCTACACCTACGACACCGTGGTCAAGGGCCGGCCGACCGCCTCGACCCGCTACGTGGGCGGCGCGGGCGGCTCGGTGTACACCAAGGCCGTCGGCGAGTACGACACGGCATACCGGGTGACGAAGAGCACCGTTTCGATCCCTGGTAGCGAGATCGGCCAGACGGGGCAGGCGTCTTTCGATTACGGCGCCAGCTACGACCCGGTGACCGGTTCCATGACCACCGAGGGCCGCGCCGCTGCCGGCGACCTCGCCCAGGAGGCGATCGACTACCACTACGACGACTACGGCCAGCTCAACGACATGAGCGGCGCGGGCTACACGTACCTGCGGCAGGCGGACTGGGATGCGTACGGGCGCAACATCCGTGACACGATGAACCCGTGGGGCACCCAGATCGTCGCCACCAACACCTACGACGAGCCGACCGGGCGTCTGCTGACCCAGTACATCGACAAGCAGACCTCGACCACCGGTACCGTCCAGAACACCACCTACGCCTACAACCAGGCAGGCCGGATCACCGCGATCCGCACGATCCCGGACAACAGCCCGGACCGGACGGACCTGCAGTGCTTCACCTACGACTACCTGGGTCGCCTCACCACGGCGTGGTCGGACACCGGGCAGCTCAACCAGCCCACCCCGTCCCTCGCCGGCCAGGGCGCCTGCGCCAACTCCACGCCCACCAGCGGGGCTTCGGCCCCGGCGAAGACGACCGTCGGGGGTAGCGCGCCGTACTGGCAGGATTACACCTACGATGCGGTCGGCAACCGGACCAAGCTGGTCATGCACAACCCGACCGGCGACCCGGTGAAGGACCTGACGATCGATCAGACCTTTCCGGCTGCGGGCAGCCGCAACACGCCGACCACCGCGGCCGGTACGGGCGGTGGCACCGGTGGTGTGCATGCGCCGACCGCCGTCAAGTCCACGTTCCCCAACAACTGGAGTGCGCCGGGCAGTTACCAGTACGACGCGGCGGGCAACACCACGAAGATCGCCAACCCGGGTGCCAACAAGACCATGGGTGCCGGCTTCGTGCTGAACTCCAATGAGTCGATCCGCTCCAGCAGTGTCCAGCTGACCATGCAGGCGGACGGCAATTTGGTGCTGACCTCGCTGCGGACCGGTCTGGTGACCTGGTCGTCCAACACCGGTGGCCACCAGGGTGCGTGGGCGACGATGCAGGACGACGGCAACTTCGTCGTCTACGACCCTCAGCGCAACCCGCTCTGGTCCTCGCAGTCGTGGATCGGCCCGAACAGCAAGTACTTCGCCGTGGTCCAGGACGACGGCAAGTTCATGGTGTACGCGCCGGGTTGGGTCCCGAAGTGGGACTCCCACACCTGGAACGCCGTGGACGCGGCCAACGGCGCCGACCTGAGCTGGGACGTCGAGGGCAAGCTCGCCTCGATGAAGCAGGGCAGCGCGACCACGTCCTACGTCTACGACGCGGACGGCAACCAGCTGGTCCGCCGCAACCCCGGCAAGGTCACGGTCAACCTCGGCGGCGGTGACGAACTCACCTACGACACCAACGCCAAGACCAGCACCGGCACCCGCTACTACACCATCCCCGGCGGCGTCACCCTGGTCCGCCAGGGTCCGACCAAGCTGACCTACCAGTTCTCCGACCACCACAACACCGGCACCCTGTCCATCGACTCGGACACGACCAACGAGACCCGCCGCTGGACCGACCCCTTCGGTGTCCTGCGCGGCTCAGGCGTGGCCAACCCATGGGTCGGCGACAAGGGCTTCGTGGGCGGTCTGAAGGACGACGTCACCGGCTTCACCAACCTGGGCGCCCGGCAGTACCAGCCCAGCACCGGCCGCTTCCTCAACGCGGACCCACTGATGCTCCCCGACGACCCGCAGCAGTGGAACTCCTACGGCTACGCCAACGGGAACCCCGTGGTCAACTGGGATCCCACCGGCATGCAACTGGAGGAGTGCGCCAACGGCATGGCCAAGTGCGAGAACATGGGCACCAAGGTCGTGGACAAGGGCTGGAACTACAACCGGGTCGTCGCCGAGGCCGCGGCTGGGGAGCCGTTCCGACAGGCCGGGTTGGAGACGTTCCTGCACGGTGCGCCGCCGTTGGGCAGCCCCGCCAACCCCAAGAAGCCGAAGCCGGTACCCGCTTCCGAGATCAACAAGGACATGCCCAAGGCCGACGACGACGTCATCGTCACCTCGACCGAGAAGACCTGGGAGGACTACCTCAACCTGAACATCGGGGCCGAGGTCCAGATGGCCAAGGAGGACGCTACCAAACAGCTCACCGAGAGCAGGACGAAGACCAAGCAGTGGACCAAGCAACTCGCTGAGAAGACCACCAAGTCCGAGGGGAGAAAGATCGCCGGATCGCTGGAGGCCTACGACGTCATCAAGATCGAGGCCGAGGCGAACTGGAACACCACCACTGAGACCGGCAGCCAGACGACCGACTCGACGACCGACACGAACTCGGTCAGTACCACGGAGTCCATCAAGGTCAAGGCTGGGCAGGAATACGGGTGGGCGCCGCTCTTCCACAAGACGAACTACCAGACCACCTACTACCACAAGGACGGTACGGTGACGCGGAAGGATTGGTCCACCATCCAGTTCGTCAGTTGGAACCGGGTCACTTTCGACTCCAACCCCGAAATGCACGTCGACCGGTGACGGTGTGTCGTCGCGAGACGACGTGAGTCATCGGAACGACTCCTGAAGGAGGGATGAACCACATGGCGGGACGCTCCGCGAAGCTTCAGGCTGCTCTCATGGGTCTGGTGTGCGGTGCCAGTGCGTGCACCGGGATGACCGGGGGCGGCGGGGTGTCCGCCACCGGTGGGGAGACGACGGCGGTCACGCCCCGACCGACGTTCCCGGAGAGCTCCAAGCAGGTGATCCTGCGGTTCGCGAAGGAGAACGGGACGGCGCCGGCGGGTGACCGGTTCACCGAGTACGACGGCGCGTTCGGGCCGGAGTTGATCTGGGTGGCGGAGAAGACCGGCGACCTGTGCGTCGGGTCGGAGAGCGTCACGGCCGGGACGTGTCAGACGGCGAAGCGGACCGCCGAGGCGCGGGTTCCCGGGGTCGGCATCTTCGTGGACAGCGGATCGGTCGATCACGGGAAGCCCTCATGGGCCGTCCGGCTGATGGCCAGCGGCGAGACGATCGACCACCTGTCGTGCCAGGGCCGGGAGTTCCCGGTCCGGAAGGTGTTCTCCGTTGACCTGGAGGGTGCCCTGCGCACCGTCTACACCGTCGTCATTCCGCAGGACCTCCAGGGCGAGTACCGAGTGGCTGTCCGGCGGGACGGCCAGTCGGCCGAGGAACGTCTCGATCTCAACCTGGAGAAGGTCGACCCGCCCGTGGAGTGCTGAGCGGTCGGTCGTGACCGACGGTGCCCCGCCCCCGCGGCCAGCGGAGGCGGGGCACCGCTGTGTCCGCGTCCGGTTCCCCAAGACATCCCCTCGATCCTGTGCCCGTTCCGTACAGATCTGGCGGGTTGTGCGCACGCCCCGCCACCCCTGCGTTCTCCCCGGTGGGAAGCGGCGGAACTGCCGCTATGCTGTCCGGCGATCTTCGGACGGTATGACGGGGAATCGGGGGAGCAGCATGGGTAGCGACGGCGCCGGGACGGGGTTCAGTGCGCATCCGGACAAGCTCGGGGACGCGGGTGACCAGCTGATCGCGGCGGGGCAGGACGTCCGCTCGGTCAAGGACACCCTGGGCAAGTTGAACATGTCGGACCCGGGGGTGCTCGGGGAGTACGCGGGTGACGCGGCCAAGGCCTTCTGGTCGGCGTGGCAGGACGAGCTCGGGGTGAACCTGGACGCGCTGACCGACCTCGGCGGCAAGGTGCACACCACCGCGGCCAACTACGCCACGACGGACCACGGGGTCGAGCGGCAGTACCAGAAGCAGGGGGCCTGACCGTGCCCGACCACGTTCCGAACCCGCTCGGCATCGACCTGGGGAGCCAGCGGCAGCAGGCCGAGTCGCTGAAGAAGACCATCGACGAGTCGCACGGCATGTGGGGCGCGGGCGATCTCAAGTACGCCGTGCACGACGCCCTGCAACTGCCCGCCCCCAAGGGGGACTCCGGCAAGATCGGTGACCTCGTCGCCGCGTACAACACGGCGGTCGGCCAGATCGACCAGATCCAGATCAAGGTGACGCAGGTCGGCTCCCAGCACCTGCCCGACGCCTGGACCGGGCAGGTCGGCGAGAAGGCCGCCGAGGTGGTCAAGGCCTCCGCCGACGACCTGGGGCGCTGCCGCGACGCGATGGAGAAGGGCCGGCAACAGCTCAGCACGCTGGCCACCGCGCTGAGCGAGGCGCAGACCCTGCACGGGCAGGGCGCCGCGCCGCTGAGCGAGGCGTTGAAGCTGCTGCACGACATCACCGTCAGTGGGGCGCCGGACCCGATCAACTGGGACGACGACAAGATGCACAGCGCCCACGCCAAGGCGAAGGACGGCATCAAGTCGATCTACGACGCCGCGGTGAAGGCCGAGAATGCGGGCCGCGCCGCCGCCCGTGAGCTGAACGCACTGGCGGACAAGGCGCTGGCGGGCAAGTTCAAGAACAAGGGCCTCGGCGCGGAGGACAAGCTGGTGCTCGTCGACGCGTCCGTCGGCGGCGACACGAAGTACGGCACCATCCTGACCGAGGCCAACGCCACCCGGGCCGCCCAGCTCATGGACCAGATGAGCGACGCCGACCGGGCCCGCTTCGACCAGCTGCTGGCCGGGACCAAGTCCCCGGAGGAGCGCGCCTACCTGATGAAGGCGCTGGCCGCCGGACACAGCTACGACGAGGTCAAGGCCTTCGACGACCAGATCCACACGCACGCCGACGACCCCGCCTGGCTCGCGGCGCGGATCTCTCCGGTCCAGCTGGACTCCGCCGCGTCCGGCCAGAACGCGACCGGTTACGGGGGCGTGGCGTGGGACCAGGGCCAGCACAACACCTGCGTGGCCGCCTCGACGGTGACCGCCCGGGCGACGGTCGACCCGCTGTTCGCCTTCCAGCTCACCACCGGTGGGCATCCCGGCGACCCGGCGTACGACAACGGTCAGGCCGCGAAGGACCGTTGGGACAAGGAGACGAACCGCGTCTACGACTCCCGCTCCTGGATGCACCTGGGGCAGGACGGGATGTGGGACTGGGAGTCCAAGGACATCGCCAACTCCGAGATCGGCGATCACACCGGGGCCGGCTACAAGAACGTCGACCTGGAGGGGGAGGACCAGCGCAGGAACGTCCTGGCCCAGGTCGAGTCGGCGGTGGACCAGGGCAAGCCGGTGCCGATCTCGGTCAAGGAGGACACCTGGTTCAGGCCCGACGGCCACCAGATGATGATCATCGGGCACCGCGGCGACCAGCTGGAGATCTACAACCCCTGGGGCTACACGGTCTGGGTCAGCGAGGACGACTTCATCCACAACCACATGACGGGCGCCGCCGAGGGCGGCAACATGCCCATCGCCGAGAGCGTCAGGATGCCCAAGTGAGGCTTGAGAGTTGAGCACCCGCCTGCCCATGAGCGACGACCGGCTGGCCGAGCTGGACATCGAGGTCCTGCTGCGCTTCGGCCTGCCGGCCCCCGGCGTGGTCCGCTCCACGCTGTTCGGCGACGGCGCGGTGGGCGCCGCGATCATCGCCGACCGGCTCGGCGTCATGCCGCGCGCCGTGGCCTTCCTCGGCGAGGTGGTCCGCTCGGGAGGCACCGGCTTCGCGGCCGGGCTGCCCGAACCGCTGCCGGGCCCGGCGGCCGCCGTGGCCCGGGGCTGGCTGGCGGCGGCCGCCACGGTCGCGCAGGACCCGGTGGGGGACCAGCTGGTCGCCCGCTGGCTCGACGCGGTCGCCGCCGTCCTGGCACTGCGGGTCACCAACCGGGAGGCGAACTCGTGAAGAAGTGGCAGCGGATCCTCCTCGTCGCGGTCGTCCTGCTGGCCGTCGCGGGTACGGCGGGCGCGGTGGCGATCCACAAGATGACCACCGGCAAGCTCGACCACGGCACGGTGTTCACCGCCACCTCGGGTGAACTGTCCGTCAAGCCGGGCCAGCTGTTCTCGGTCGAGGTGAGCGCCCACCGGGAGCGGGGCGACGTCTGGACCGTGGCGGATCCGGCCCCCGACCCCGCGGTGGTGCAGACCGTCGGTGACGAGTTCGTCCGGAACGTCGGCCTGGCGAACCTGGGCGGCGCGATCGGCTCGGATTCCGGCGGTCACTACTACTTCGTCTTCCGCGCCGCCCAGAACCCCGGCCGGACCACCGTCACCGTGCACGTCTCCTACCGCGACCGCGGCGGCATGACGTTCTCCGGCGGCCCCGAGCAGACCAGGCGTCAGTTCACCGTCAACGTCGGTTGAGCCGTCACCGGTTGGGGGTGGGTCCAGACCCACCGCCAACCGGGGGCTCAGCCGTATTCTGCCGTCACCCCGCCGTCCCTAACGTTGATCACGAGCCGCCCGGAGCACGGGTGGCCGTGGGAGACACGGGGAGGGCGCGGTGCGGGGCAAGGTGCGGGAAACGGTGCACACGGGGCGGGGGTCCCGTCCGGAACCGGACGGCGGAGCCCCGGCACTGCGGCTGACGGGCCTGCGCAAGCGGTTCGGCGCGCACACCGCCGTGGACGGCGTCGACCTGGTCGTGCCGAGCGGATCCTTCTACGGGCTGGTCGGCCCCAACGGCTCCGGCAAGACCACCTCCCTCTCGATGGCCGTCGGCCTGCTGCGGCCGGACGCCGGGAGCTCGGAGATCTTCGGGGCCGCCGTGTGGAGCGACCCGGTGCGCGCCAAGTCCCTGGTCGGGGTGCTGCCGGACGGCATGATGCTGCCCGAGCGGCTGACCGGCCCGGAACTGCTGCACTACCTGGGCCGGCTGCGCGGCCTGCCGGCCGCCACCGTGGACGCCCGGGCCGAGGAACTGCTGGCCGTCCTGGAGCTGGACGACGCCGAGCACACCCCGGTGATCGACTACTCCACCGGGATGCGCAAGAAGATCGGCCTGGCCACCGCCCTGCTGCACGCCCCCCGGCTGCTGGTGCTGGACGAGCCCTTCGAGGCCGTCGACCCGGTGTCCGCCGCGACCATCCGGGTCATCCTCCAGCGCTTCACCGCCTCCGGCGGCTCGGTGGTGCTCTCCAGCCACGTGATGGCCCTGGTCGAGCAGCTCTGCGACCACGTCGGCGTGATCGCCGGCGGCCGGGTCCTGGTGGCCGGCCCGGTCGACGAGGTCCGCGCCGGGCGCGGCCTGGAGGACGTCTTCGTCGAGCTGGTCGGCGCCCGTACCGGCGGGAAGGAGGGGCTGTCGTGGTTGGCGTCCTGACCGGGATGAAGCTGACCGTCCTGCGACGGTCGATGTCCGGCCCCCGGGCCGCGAGCCTGATCATCGGGGGCGTGTGCGGCGCCCTGGCGGCGGTCGGCACGGCGCTGCTGGGCCTGGTGGACTTCCCCACCCCCGAGGCCGGGGTCGGCACGATCGCCCTGGTGCTGCTGGTGTGGACGGTCGGCTGGGCGGTCGGCCCGACCCTCACCGGCGGTGACCCGACCCTGCGGCTGTCCTACTTCACGCTGGTGCCGCAGCGACCGGGCAGGCTCGCCCTCGGTCTGCTGGGCGCCTCGTTCGTCGGCATCACCCCGCTGGTCAGCCTGGTCGCCTTCGCGGTGCTGATCGTCTTCGGCGCCGGGCTGGGGCCGCTGCCCGCCCTGGTCGCCGTCCCCGCCGTCCTGCTGCAGCTGCTGTTCGTGGCGGTGCTCGCCAAGCTGAGCCTGCAGGGCCTCGGCAGCGTGGCCCGCTCGCGGCTCGGCTGGGAGCTCTCCGCGCTGCTGGTCGGCCTGGTCTGCGGTTTCCTCAACACCGGCTGGTTCAGCATCGGCTTCTTCTTCAAGCTGCTCGGCGGCCACTGGGCCGCCACCATCGGGACGGTCGTGCGGGTGCTGCCCTCGGGCTGGGCGGTGGTCGCCGTGGACGCCGCCCGCCGCTCCGACTGGGCCCAGGCCGGCGCCCGCCTCGGCGGACTGCTCGCCCTCTGCGCGCTGCTGTTCGCCGCCTGGACCGCCCTGCTCTCCCGGCAGCTGGTGCGCGGTACGGCCGGCGGCGGCCGGTCCACCACCCGGCGCGGCGCCCGGCTGCGGGCCGTCCCGGACAGCCCCGAGGGCGCCGTCCTCGGCAAGGAGCTGCGTCTGTGGGTGCGCGACCCGCGCCGCGCCCGGTTCCTGCGGATAGCCCTGTGGACCGGCCTGTTCACCGGCCTGCTCCCGGTGCTCGGCGGATTCACCACCGTGCTGCCGTGGACCGGTGTGGTCCTCGCGCTGTACGCCGGGGCGCTCAGCTCCAGCCTGTACGGCCTGGACGCCGGCGCGCTCTGGCTGACCCTGGTCGTCCCCGGCGCCGAGCGGATCGACGTCCGGGCCCGGCAGCTGGCCTGGCTGCTGGTGGTCGGCCCGGCCGCCCTGCTGCTCACCGTGGTCGCCACCCTCGCCGTCCCGAACGGCTGGGCCTGGCCCTGGTCGCTCGCCACCCTGCCCGCCGTCCTCGGCGCCGGGGCGGGCCTGACGCCGCTGATGTCCCTGCTCGGCCCGACGCCGTTCCCGGACCGGCCCGGCGGCAACCCGCTGGACGGCTTCAGCGACGAGAGCGGCGACCAGGCCCGGATGCAGTCCCTGGCCGTCCTGCTGCTCCAGCTCTTCGCCGCGCTGCCCGCCGCCGGCGTCGTGCTGGCCGGCACCCTGCTGCACAGCGCGCCGCTGCGCTGGGCCGGGGTCGTGGTCGGCCTGGGCACCGGGCTGCTGTACGCCTGGTGGATGGGCCGGGAGGCCCGGCGCCGGCTGGAGACCCGCGGGCCGGAGCTGCTCGACGTGATGCGCAAGGGCGTGCGCCGGGTGACCGCGACCGCCCGGTCCGAGGAGGAGCAGGACCTGCTGGACGGCCTCTCCCGCCGCCGCACGACGATCGCCGGCCTGCTGGTGACGGTCGGGGTGCTGAGCACCGCTCCGCAGGGCGGGGTGGCGATGGGGATGTCGCTCCTCGCGCCGACGAACCGGAGCTGGTTCCTCGCCCTGTACCTGCCCGCGGGCTGGCAGGTGCCGGTGGAGGCGGGCTTCATCCTGCTGGGCGTGGCCTGCTTCTTCGGGGTGTACCGGCTGATCCGCGCCAAGCACTCCGCCGCCGGGCCCGTCCCGGCGGAACTCCCGGACCCTTCGGACTCCTTGGACCCTTCGGACCCTTCGGACCCGGAGACCGCGCCCGCCGCTCAGGCGCCCTCCGAGCGGACAACGGCCCACGGAACACCGCCCGTTGTCCGGGCCCGGCCCGCCCTGTTCCGCCGGTAGGGCGGGCCGGCTGCCATCATGATCAACCGAACTCGACACCCCGGAGCGCCTCGTGAGCACCCCTCAGACCCAAGCCGCCCAGGCGCTGCACACCGCCGTGCGGGCGCTCGGGCGCCTCGCCGTCCTGACCCTCCTGATCCCGGCCGGGGCGGTGCTGTCCGTGCTCTACCTGGCGTCCTTCCTGCTCTGGGGCTGCCTCGGGATGTTCCCGCTCTTCCCCCTGGCCACCAAGGTGGTCCGCAGCGCCGCCGGCGCCGCCCGCTGGGCGTCCGGCCACTGGTCGCAGGTGCCCGTACCGGTGCCCTACCAGCCGCGACCGGCGCTGGAACGCACTCTGCACGGCTGGTTCTGGACCGGCCACGACTACCACAAGAGCCGCTGGTTCGCGGGCATGGCGCGCACCCTCCGCTGGCTCTGGAACGACCCGGCGACCTGGCGCGACGCCCTCTGGGTGATCACCGACCCGCTGGTCGGCGGGGCGATCGCCGCCGGGCCCGTGCTGCTGATCGGCTCCGGCCTGTACGGGCTCGGGCAGCCCCTCGTGCCGTACGACCTGCCGCTCGGCGGCCTGCTCGCCTTCCTCCTCGGCCCGGTCCTGATCGCCGGCGGCCTCGCGCTCGCGCCGCCCGCGCTGCGCCTGCACGGCCTGTGGACCCTCTCCGTGCTCGGCCCCACCGAGCGCTCCCGGCTGGCCCAGCGGGTCGAGCAGCTCACCGAGATCCGGCTCGACGCCACCGAGGCCCAGGCCGCCGAACTGCGCCGCATAGAGCGGGACCTGCACGACGGCGCGCAGGCCCGACTGGTCGCGGTGAGCCTGCGGCTCGGTGCGGTCGCGGCACTGATCGACCGGGACCCGGAGAGCGCCAAGCAGGTGGTGGCGGACGCCCAGGAGAACGTCACCCAGGCCCTGCAGGAACTGCGCGACCTGGTCCGCGGCATCCACCCGCCGGTGCTCGCCGAACGCGGACTGGCCGAGGGGGTACGGGCGTTGTCGCTGGACGTCCCGCTGAAGGTCGAGGTCCGGGCCGAACTGCCGGGCCGGGCCGAGGCCCCGGTGGAATCGGCGGTCTACTTCGCCGTCAGCGAGGCCCTCACCAACGCCGTCAAGCACGGCGACGCCCGCCACGCCACGGTGGAACTCACCCACGCCGCCGGGCTGATGAGGGCCGAGGTGACCGACGACGGCCAGGGCGGGGCCGACCCCGGCAAGGGCAGCGGCCTGCGGGGCATCCAGCGCAGGTTGGCGGTCTTCGACGGTACGCTCGCGGTGACCAGCCCCCCGGGGGGCCCGACCAGGCTGATCATGGAGCTACCGTGCGTGTTGTCCTCGCCGAGGACCTCGTCCTGCTGAGGGACGGACTGGAACTGCTGCTGCGTGCCCACGGGCACGACATCGTCGCAGCGGTGGAGAGCGGGCCCGAACTGGCCGCCGCCCTCGCCGAACACCGCCCGGACATCGCCGTGGTCGACGTCCGCCTGCCCCCGACCCACACCGACGAGGGCCTCCAGGTCGCGCTGGCCGCCCGCCGCGAACAGCCCGGCCTGCCGGTGCTGGTCCTCTCCCAGCACGTCGAGCAGCTCTACGCCCGCGAGCTGATCGCCGACGGCACCGGCGGCGTCGGCTACCTCCTCAAGGACCGCGTCTCCAAGGCCGACCAGTTCGTCGACGCCGTCCACACCGTCGCCGCCGGCGGTACGGTCATGGACCCCCAGGTCATCACCCGCCTCCTCGCCCGCAACGCCTACGACGAGCCGCTCGCGATGCTCACCCCGCGGGAGCGGGACGTCCTGGCGATGATGGCCGAGGGGCGCTCCAACGCGGCGATCGCCCAGCGCCTGCACTTCAGCGAGGGCGCGGTCAGCAAGCACACCTCCAACATCTTCGCGAAGCTGGGGCTCGGGGCGTCGGACGACGACAACCGGCGGGTGCTGGCGGTGCTGGCGTACCTGAACGGGACGCGCTCCGCCTGAGAACGACATTCAGTACGTCGGTACGATCCATGTATGGGTGGTGCTGAGGAAGAGGCCTGGGATGCCGACGCGGCCGAGCGGGCGGTGGCCGTGCTGAAGGCGGTGGCCGATCCGTCGCGGTACCGACTGCTGTGGGCGTTGAGCCGTCGCGAGCTGCCGGTCAGCGAGCTGGCCGAACTGCTGGGCGCCCATGTCGCGGCCACCTCGCAGCACCTGGCGAAGCTGCGGGCGGCGGGCCTGGTGGTGGCCCGCCGGGAAGGCACCCGGATCTTCTACCGCGCCACCGAGGTGCGCGGCCTGCTGACCGAGGCCGCCGTGATCGCCAACGACCTGCCGGCCCGCGGCGGCGACGGCGGTGCGACCCCGGCCGCCGCGCAGGCCGAGCAGCCCTTCGCCCGCGCCGTCCGGGCGGTCCACCGCCGCCCCGCGACCTGAGGCCTGTCTGACCAAGCACTACGAGGACTGCTCCTCGCCATCCCCGTCGCGGATGGCCTGGGCGCGGCGGAACAGCGCGTCGGTCTCCTCGGTGAGCACCCCGCCCAGCCGTTACGGCAGCATTGTCCCCGGGAAGGCCTCCTCCAGCCGGTACTCCCGCCGGGCCGCGTCGTAACCGAACAGGCCCGCGTAGCGGCCCCAGTCCGTCGCCGTCTCCAGCTGCCGGTCGACCTGCTCGCTGGTGTAGTGGTGGGCCAGCAGGTCGCGGAAGAAGCCGGCCCGGACGGTAGTGCCGGGTTCGCCGCGGAGGCTGTTGGCGATCAGCTTGACCAGCGGCACCTCTGTCGCGGCGGCGGCGAAGAGGGCACGGGAGTCCTGGACGTCGGCGTGGGCGAAGGCGGTGCCGTCCTCGGTGAGGAGCAGGTCGTCGCCGTGGATCTCGGCGAAGCCGAGCAGGTCGAGGGCGTCGACCTGGGGGAGCACGTCGTCCATGTCGAGGCCGAGTTCGTCGGCGAGGTCGGCGAGGTCGCAACGGCCGTCACGGTGGGCGATCATCTCGGCGAGGCCGGAGAGGCCGTCGACGCCGGCGGTGGGCAGCGGGGTGGTGGCGAGGGTGCGGCGGTCGGGGCGGCCCGGGTCGGGGCGCCCGGGCAGGCGGGTCTCCTTGGCGCGGCCGGTCATGATCCGGTAGACCCGGTCGACGAGTTCGTCGAAGGCGGCGCAGTCGCGGTCGCGCGGGCGGTCGAGGCCGACCTCGACGGTCTCGCGGATGGTGCCGTACGGGCGGGAGCCGAGGACGACGATGCGGTCGGCCATCAGCACCGCCTCCTCGATGTTGTGGGTGACCAGGACGACGGCCCGGGTGGGGAACTGGCCGGAGTCCCACAGCTCCATCAGCTCGCCGCGCAGGTTCTCGGCGGTGAGCACGTCGAGCGCGGAGAACGGCTCGTCCATCATCAGCACGTCCGGCTCGACCACCAACGCCCGGGCGAAGCCGACGCGTTGGCGCATGCCGCCGGAGAGTTCCTTGGGGTAGGCGGACTCGAAGCCGGCCAGGCCGATCAGGTCGATGGCCTGGTCGGCGGCGCGGGCACGTTCGCGGGGCGGCACCCCGCGTGCCTCCAGGCCGAGTTCGACGTTCTGTCGGACGGTCAGCCAGGGCAGCAGCGCGAAGGTCTGGAAGACCAGTGCGGTACCGGGGTTGGCACCGGCGAGCGGGGTGCCGCGGTAGCGGACGGTGCCGGAGCTGGGCGGCAGGAGGCCGGCCAGGCAGCGCAGCAGGGTGGACTTGCCGGAGCCGGAGCGGCCGAGCAGGGCGACGATCTCGCCGGACCGGACGGTGAGGTCGATCCCGGAGAGCACCGGCAGTTCGCCGTCGGCCCCGGCGTAGGCCTTGGTGAGGCCCACGGTCTCCAGCAGGATCCCGTCGTCGCCCGGGGAGCCCGGCGGGACCGGGTCCTCGGCGGTGGCGACGGTCGCGGGGCGGGAGAACGGGAAGCGCATCGGGTGGAACCTCACTTGGGAACCGGAGAATGCCCCCAACTTTAGGCGGGGCAGGAATCCGGCGTCCCGCGCTGGGGGCGCCCCCGGCCGGAGGCTGGGGGAGGGGCAGGGGCAGGGGCAGGGGTGGCCGTTCCGCTGCCGGGCGAACCGGTGTCCTGGCCCGCGGTGGTGAGGGTGGCCTCAAGCCGGTGCACGATCTCCGAGTTGAGCGACCTGCGGGCGTGCTTGGCCTCGGCGGTCAGCCGGGCGTGGATGTCGGAGGGCATGCGTAGGGTGATCCGCACTTCTTGGTGCCCGGTACACCTACCGTGTGCGCGTGTCGTCCACCGCTCTCGCGCTGCTGAACGCCGAGTGGGGCCGGTGCCGGTGGATATGGAACGAATGCGTCGCGAAGTCCCGTCAGCGGCACATCGCCAACCGGAACCGCCCCGACGGCGCGCCGAAGGTGACGTGCGGCCCGACTGAGCTGGACAAGATGCTGACCGAGGCCCGAGCCGCGAACACATGGCTGCGCGATGGCTCCTCGGTTCCGCAGCAGCAGATCATCCGGGACTTCGCGAAGTCCCGGGCGAAGGCGCACAAGGACATCACGGCGAAGCTGCCGGTGCGGCAGCGCGCGGGGATGCCCAGGCACAAGAGGCTCAAGGATGCCCGGCCGTCGCTGAACTACACCCGGCGTGGCTTCCGGATCAAGGATGGCCGTCTGCACCTCGCGGGCGGGATCGCCTTGACGGTGGTGTGGTCTCGCGACCTCCCGGCTGATCCGTCCAGCGCTCGGGTGTACCAGGACAGCATCGGGCATTGGTACGTGTCGTTCGTCGTCCCCGTACAGGCTGAGCCGCTGCCGCACGCGTGCCGCTCGATCGGCATCGACTGGGGCGTGAGCGAGACCGCGACCACCACCAGCGACACGCACGATCTCCCGCACGCACAGCACGGGAAGAAGGCCGCTGCCGCGCTGGCGAAGTACCAGCGGCGCATGGCCCGACGCAGGCCGCCGAAGGGCAAGCCCGCGTCCAAGGGCTACCGCCGTGCGCAGAAGCAGACGGCGAAGGCCCACAAGAAGGTCGCCCGGCAGCGTCAGGACACCGGCCGCAAGTGGGCCAAGAGCGTTGTCCGCGACCACCAGCACATAGCCGTGGAGGACTTCCGCCCGAAGTTCCTCGCGAAGACCACGATGGCCAGGAAGGCGGCTGACGGGGCGATCTCCGCGACCAAGACCGCGCTGATCGAGATGACCCGCAAGCACGGCCGGACCCTGTACCTGATCAACCCTGCGCACACCACGATGGATTGCGCGCACTGCGGGGCGAGAGCCAAGCACCGCATGCCGCTGTCCGTGCGCACCTACACCTGCACCGCGTGCGGAGCATCCTCCCCCAGGGACAAGAACTCCGCCCGCGTGATGCTCATCCGGGCAGGTCTGAACCCGGCTGGCGTTGAGTGTGTAGGACGTGGCTGCCCGTAGGGCAACCACGCAGCACGAGTCAGAAATCCCCCAGGCGAAGGCGGAGTCCCCCGCCCTTCAGGCGGGGGAGCAGTCAATGGAGCGAGTAGCGGCGCTCGGCCAGCCGGTACAGGCGGCGCCAGAGCAGGCGGTTGAGGGCGACGACGTACAGGCTCATCACCGCCACCCCGGCGAGCAGGTGCGGGCGGTCGCCGTGCTCGGTGGCCTGAGCGATGTACGCGCCGAGGCCGGTGGCGGTCAGGGTGGTGCCGCCGAAGGTGACCACCTCGGAGACGATGGCGGCGTTCCAGGCGCCGCCGGAGGCGGTGATGCCGCCGGTGACGTACGCCGGGAAGATCCCGGGGATGATCAGCCGCCGCCAGCGCTGCCAGCCGCGCACGCCGAGGTTGTCCATGGCCTCGCGCAGGTCGCTGGGGATGGCCATGGCCCCGGCGATGGCGTTGAACAGGATGTACCACTGGGCGCCGAGTGCCATCAGCAGGATGCCGCCGAGGTCGATCGACAGACCGGTGCGCAGCAGCAGCCAGACCACCAGCGGGAAGAGGAAGTTGGCCGGGAAGCTGGCGAGGATCTGGACCAGCGGCTGGGCGATCCGGGTCAGCCGGGGCGAGAAGCCGATCCGCACCCCGATCGGCACCCAGACGACCGTGGCCACCGCGACCAGGACGACCACCCGGGCCAGGGTGACCAGCCCGAGCAGCAGCGGTTCGCCGAAGACGCCGAGGCCGGTGCGGTCGGCGAGGTAGCGGCCGAGGTCGACCAGGCCCCAGAGCACGATGCCGCCGGAGACCAGGGCGAAGGTGACGTCCCCGGCGCGCTGCCGGGCCGGGTGGACGGCGAGTGGCCGGTCGTCGGTGCCGAACACCCGCCCGGCGCGGTTCAGTGCCCGCCCGAGGGGGCGCAGCGCCCGGCCGAGCAGTGTGGGCAGGTACGAGCGGCGCAGCAGGTCGAGGACGGCGGAGCGCTGCACCTCGGTGGCCTCGGACTGCTCGTTGCGGAAGCGCTCGGCCCAGGCGGTGAGCGGCCGCCAGAACAGGAAGTTGACGCCGGTGACCAGGACGGCCATGGTCGCGATCGCCCAGCCGACGCTGCCCAGGTCCCCGGCGGCGATGGCGGCGCCCGCGTAGGAGCCGACCCCGGGCAGCGCGTACCGCTGGTCGTCGACGCTGATCGCCTCGGAGGCGACCAGGAAGAACCAGCCGCCGCCGAAGCTGAGCATGCCGTTCCAGACCAGGCCGATCATGCCCGAGGGCAGTTCGACCTTCCAGAACCGCGTCCACCGGCTGAACCGGAACGACCGTGACAGCTCGTCGAGTTCGCGCGGCAGCGAGACCAGCGAGTGGTAGAAGCCGAAGGTCATGTTCCACGCCTGGGACGTGAAGATGGCGAACACGGCGGCGCACTCCAGGCCCAGCATCGAGCCGGGGAACAGGGTGAGGAATCCGGTCACCGCGACGGTCAGGAAGGCGAGCACCGGCACCGACTGGAGGATGTCCAGTGCCGGGATCAGCACCCGCTCCAGCCGCCGGCTGCGGGCGGCGGCGTAGGCGTAGCCGAACGTGAAGACGACGGAGACGACGAGCGCGGCGAACATCCGCAGCAGCGAGCGTGCCGCGTAGTAGGGCAGGTGGGACGGGTCGGTGGAGACGGCGGCGTCCCGGGCGGTGGCGAACCGTACCGTGGTGCCCTGCCCCACCCGCAGTGCCAGGTAGAGCAGGACCAGGACGGCGGCCGCCACGGCCGCGTCCACCCAGATCGTCCGGGTCCGGCGGCGCTCCGCCCGGGGCGGCAGCGGGCCCCGCGGCGGCAGCGGGCCCCGGGACAGGCCCGGGGCGGACTTCAGCAAGGACATGGTGGACCTCCGGCGCGCAAACCCGGGCAGTCTGCTCTGTTCTGACGTCCGTATGCAAATGAACCGGAGGTTGGGCCGACGTTCAGACCGGCTGCTCGGCCGCCTCGACGAACTCCAGCAGGTTGCCCACCGGGTCGGTGGTGTAGAAGCGCCGCCGGGGCGGCAGGCTCTCGTCCCAGACTACTTGGGCGCCGAGTTCGGCGAGCCGCAGCGCGAACTCGTCGATCTCGCACACGGCCATCCCGGGGTGCGCCTTGGTGCTGGGCCGGAAGCGCTCCTCGATGCCGAGGTAGAGCCGCACCCGGCCGCCGTCGGCGGCGAACCAGCAGCCACCGCGGCCGGTCAGCGGCTGGGGCTTGGGGAGCTCGGCCATCTGCAGGACGTCGCCGTAGAAAGCGCGCAGCAGGGCCTCGCTGCCGGGTGGGGCGGAGAGCTGGACGTGGTCGAGGGCCGTGATCACCGCGGCTTCCTTCCGGTCGGGGTGGACGTGGCGTGCTGCCGGGCCGCGGTGACCAGCAGCCGGGCGGTCGGGGAGGGCAGGTCGAGGTGGTGGGCGATCCACTGCGGATCGTGCCCGTGGGTGGCGAACACCCAGGCGGTGTAGAGCCGGTTCAGGCCCGGGGCGCCGGGGGACAGCAGGAGCGGGCGGACCTGCTCCATGGGGAAGCCCTCCAGCGAGCGGGCGCTGAACCACTGGGCGTCGTCGTCCGGGGTGGCCTTTCCCGCCAGGCCCGCCCGCTGCCGGCTGTGGGCCAGCAGCAGGGCGAGCAGCAGCCCGACGACCGAGGCGCCGATGAGCACCCCGGACAGGAACAGCCGTAGCGGGGCGGGCGCGACGCCGACGGCGAGGCCCTGGAGGGCGAGCAGGAGGAGGACGCCGCACAGGGCGGTCCCTCTGCCGGTCCGGGGGAACAGGGCGGTTCTGGTCATGCGGTGTCCTCCTCCGATGACTTGGCCGGGTGGCTGTCGGTCAGGCGGCCCTGTCGGTCAGGCGGCCTCAGGCGGCCCGGACCAGCCGGGGGTCGTACTTGTAGCCGATCTGCCGGACGGTGGCGATCGCCTCCCGGTGGCCGGGGCCGAGCTTGCGGCGGATCCGGGCGATGTGGGTGGCGATGGTGCGGGTGTCACCGGTGTCCGGCCGGCCCCAGACCGTCTCCATCAGCTGACGGCGGGAGTGCACCCGCAGCGGGTTGCCGACCAGGTGCGCGAGCAGCTCGAACTCCAGGTACGGCATGGTGAGTTGCTGACCGTCCACGGTGACGGTGCGCTGTTCGGCGTTCACCACCAGGCCGTTGTCCGGGTCGGTGGAGGACTGCGGTTCGGGTATCGGGCGCCGGGCGGGGGCGTGGTCCGAGAAGACGGCGTCGAGCCTGCGGTAGCGCACGGCCATGGCGGTGCTCCTTCGGCTGATGGGGTCGGTCGGTTCAGTGCCCGGGGTGCCAGGAGGCTTCCAGCCGGGTGGTCCCGTCCGGTGCGGTGACGGTGGCCGTGGCTGGTCACCTCCGTGACGGGGCAAGGGGTGAAGTGGCGTACCGAGTGGTCGAGTCGACCGTTCAGTGGTTGAGGGCGGTCTGGACGACCTTGATGATGACCATGACCATCGCGATCAGCAGGTACGCGCGCAGGGCGCCCATGCCGATCTTGCGGGCGGTGGACATCACCGGCTTCTCCAGGGTCTCCAGCGGGGGCATCCGCCAGTTCTCGCGGCCGGTGCGGTCATGGGGGCACCCCTGGCCGGAGGCTGGGGGATGGTCCTCCTTGGTGCCGCGGCGGCCGAAGGTGAAGAAGTACCCGGCGACCAGCACGCCCGTCACGCCGCAGGCGGCCATGATCCACAGGATCGCGTCCGAGCTGATGTCCGGCCAGACCACGGCGGCGGTCAGGATCAGCGAGAGGGTGACCAGGACGCTGACCACGGCGGCGGTGAAGGCGTTGGTCCTGGGGCCGTTGACCCAGGGGCCGAGCACGGCCTTGTCGTTGCAGAGCAGCAGCAGGAAGACGGTGGCGGAGGGCAGCAGCACCCCGGCCAGCACCTGGACGAACTGGGTCATCAGGCCCTGGGTGTAGTCGGTGGACAGCAGGGTGATGGCGGCCGCCGCGACCACCAGGCCGGCGTAGATGCCGTAGAAGCCCTTGGCGCCCCTGACCCCGCGGTGCAGCGAGTGCTTGATGCCGAAGACGTCGCCGATCGCGTAGGCGGTGGACAGCGACACCGCGAAGGCGCCGATGATCGAGGCGTCCAGCAGCGCGATGGCGAACAGCACGCCCGCCAGGTGGCCGGCCTTGTCCTCGATGCCCTTGGCGACCGCGCCCGCGTCCGAGAACTGCCCGAAGCCGTCGGTGCCCGCGAACGCGGCGGCGGTCAGGCCCATCATCGCGGCGGCGCCGATGATCACGACCGCGATGCCGATCCACAGGTCGATCTTCTCGTACTTCATGAACCGCGGGGTGATGCGCTTGTCGATGACGTACGACTGCTGGAAGAACAGCTGCCACGGGGCGACGGTGGTGCCGACGATCGAGACGATCACCAGCATCACTGCGGCCAGCTCACCCGAGCCGCCCGGCATGGACGGCACCACGAAGTCGTGCGCCATTTGCGAGGTCTTCGGGTGGACCATGAAGTAGATCGGCACCAGCAGCAGCGAGCCGGCGCACAGGGTGATGGCGACGCGCTCGAAGCGCTGGAAGGAGCCGGTGAAGGCCGAGGCGATGATGATTGCCGCCGCCAGCACCACCGAGGCCACCTTGGGCAGGCCCAGGTAGCCGGCGGCCAGCGTGACGCCGATGAACTCCGTGACCAGGGTCAGCGCGTTCAGCAGGAACAGGTCGATGACGCTGAACGCGCCCCAGAACCTGCCGAAGCGCTCCAGGATCAGGCGGGCGTGGCCGACGCCGGTCACGGCGCCCAGGCGCAGCACCATCTCCTGGTTCACGTACAGCACCGGGACCAGCATCAGCAGCGTCCACAGCAGCTGGGTGCCGTAGTTCTGCCCGGCCTGGCCGTAGGTGGAGAAGGCACCCGCGTCGTTGTCGCCGACCATCACGATCAGACCGGGGCCGACGATCGCGAGCAGGGTCTTGAGTCTCGCTGACAGGCCCTGGCGGGGTGCGTCGTCATCGAGCTTGATGGTGCCGAGGGCGCCCTTGATGTCGCCGACGTGGGCGTCGTCCAGCACCGCTGAACGCGGCGGCGGAACCTTGGAGTTGAGCGTGGCGTTGGTGGTCATGACGTTCCTCCCGTGAACCCCTGGCAGGTGGGGTGGTTGGGGGCGCGCAGCAGCAATTCCCCCTGCGTGCGGGCACGGCGCATCGGCGCGCGGCGGTGCGCCCGTACGGGGACGTACGGGCGCGGCGGAGCCGCGTGCGTGGTGCTCGGTGCTGATGCGACGTCAGATATACGCGCAGGGAAGGCTGTTACCGCGTGCCGGAGGTGTGCGAGGGCAGGCGGGGGCAGGGGCTACTGTGGCCCGGACTACTGCAATCCATGTTTCTCGCCTCCTCCCGGCCGACGCACCCCGTGGTGCGTGTCATCGACGCGGCAAGGAGTTCGCCGGCGCATGAAGCGACCGCCGGTTCACCCCAACTCGTCAGAGCTTTGGCACTCCACGGCGTGTCCAGCGCCCTTCGGCGCTGGAAGCCACTTCGGATCAACCCTTAGGTCGGGAAGATCTGTCCTAACCCTGGGCGTCTCTCGACGTCGTCGGATCAGTGGCCTGTGTCCGTGAAGAAGCCTCACCGAACGAGGTGCCTTCTTCAAACCTCCAGAAGCATAGAGCGCCCGGAGTTCGATACTTGCGCACTTGGTAGAACCTTTACCTTTTTTGGAGGTGTGGCACCCACCCGGGTGACGTGGGTTTGACCGCGAGGCCGCCACGGAACGACTTCCCGCCGTACCCGGCAGCGGCACCAGGTCGTGGCCATTACCCGAGGGGTGGCATGGCGACCGCAGGCTCTCAGGGGGCTCCCCGGCAGGCGAGGGCGCTGGCACTCGCCCGGCACCCGAAACTGTGGCTCTTCCCGAGCATCCTGTGCGGCCTGGTGGCCGTGGTGCTCTCACTGCTCTACATGGGCGGCATCATCAACCCGACCGGCAATCTGCACCGGCTGCCGATCGCCCTGGTGAACGCCGATCAGGGCCCGCCGCCACCGGGACGGACGGTGAACCTCGGCACCGAGCTGACCCGGGCGGTGGTGGCCAGCACCCCCGACGACACCGTCAACTGGCGGCAGACGGACGCCGCCGGGGTGGGCGACCTGCTCGCCTCCGGCAAGGTCTACGGCGCGCTGCTCGTGCCGCAGGACTTCACCGCCACCGTCACCAAGCTGGCCACCGGCGGGGCCACCGAACGGCCCACCCTCACCGTCCTCACCAACCCGGGCCTGGGCAGCCTCGGCTCCTCGATGGCCGCGCAGATCGCCCAGAACGCCGCCCACCAGGCCTCCGTCACGGCCGGCCGGCAACTGCTGGCCGCCGTACCGGCCTCCGGCGCCCGGGGCCCGGACACCGGCGCCACCGCCCGGCTGCTGCTCGCCGACCCGATCGCCGTCGCCACCAAGGTCGGCCACCCGATCGGCAGCCACAGCGGCCTCGGCCTGAGCGCCTTCTACTACACCCTGCTGGCCGTGCTGACCGGCTTCATCGGCGGCAACATCATCCACAACGGCGTCGACGGCGCGCTCGGCTACAGCGACAGCGAGATTGGCCCCTGGCACACCCGCCGCCCCACCGTCCCGATCGACCGCACCCAGACCCTGCTGCTCAAGATGGTCATGACGGCCGGGATCATGCTGCTCACCACCAGCCTGGTGCTGCTCTGCACGGTCGGGATCCTCGGCATGGACGCCCCGCACCAGGCGATGCTCTGGTTGTTCGCCTACTGCGCCAGCCTCGCCGTGGGCCTCGGGGTGCAGGCGATCAACGCCGCGTTCGGCGGGATCGGGCAGCTGGTGTCGATGTTCGTCTTCATCGCGCTGGCCCTGCCCTCCTCCGGGGCGACCGTCCCCCTCCAGGCGGTGCCCGACTTCTACCGCTTCCTCGGCGTCTTCGAGCCGATGCGCCAGCTGAGCGACGGCATCCGGGCGATCATCTTCTTCGACGCCCGGGGCGACGCCGGGCTGGCCCGCGGCTGGACCATGATCGCCGTCGGCGCGGTGCTCGCCGTGGCCTTCGGCTTCGCGATGACCCGCTACTACGACCGCAAGGGCCTGCACCGCTGGACGCCCCAGCCCTCCGACTAGCCCCTCGGCACGGTGACCGTCAGGTGCTGATGACCGGCCGGTCGCTCCGGGTGCTGTGGTCGTCGTCGCGCACGTCGATCCGGTCCGCGCGGGTGTAGACGTTCATCGAGTCGCCGCGCATGAAGCCGACCAGGGTCAGCCCGCTCTCCTCGGCCAGGTCCACCGCCAGCGAGGAGGGCGCGGAGACGGCGGCGAGCATCGGGACGCCCGCCATCACGGCCTTCTGGACCAGTTCGAAGGAGGCCCGGCCGCTGACCATCAGCACCGTGCCGCGGGCCGGGAGCAGGCCCTCGCGCAGCGCGTGGCCGACCACCTTGTCCACCGCGTTGTGCCGGCCCACGTCCTCGCGCAGGCAGAGCAGCCGGCCCTCGGCGTCGAACAGCCCGGCCGCGTGCAGGCCGCCGGTGCTGTCGAAGATCTTCTGGGCCGCGCGCAGCCGGTCGGGCAGCGCGGACAACAGCTCGGGGGTGACCCGCAGGTCGTCCTCGGCGACGCTCCAGGGCGCGGTGGTGCGCACCGCGTCCAGGCTGGCCTTGCCGCACAGGCCGCAGGAGGAGGTGGTGTAGAAGTTGCGCTCCAGCGAGGCGTCCGGGGCGGGCACGCCGCGGGCGAGCACGACGTCCACCACGTTGTAGGTGTTGCCGCCGTCGGCGGTCGCCCCGGCGCAGTAGCGGATCCCGGCCAGGTGGTCGGCGGCGTGCAGCACGCCCTCGCTCACCAGGAAGCCGGCCGCCAGGTCGAAGTCGCTGCCGGGAGTGCGCATGGTGACCGTCAGCGGGCGCCCGCCGACCCGGATCTCCATCGGCTCCTCGGCGGCCAGGGTGTCGGGGCGGTGCGAGGGCACGCCCTTGCGCAGCCGCAGCACCCTGCGCGGTACGGTCACTCGGCCCATCGTCGTCGGCTCCTCGGTGGTGTGCTCATGGCGGACTGTACGGACAATCCTCGCGCGTGCCGGGCCCGAGGTGCGCCGGGCGGTCGGTGCCGGGCAGGTGGCGGCGGCCGCACGCGGCGGTGACGGCAAGTACAGCACGCCCACCGCCGCCATGGCGGTGAGCGTGTTCCGGGGCCGGCGAGGACGGCTGACCGCTATCCGCTGCTTTCCGTCGAGTTCCCCACCGACAGCACCATCGCGCTCGCCGCGCCGCCCGGCGTCTCGTAGTTCACCGTTTCCCCGGCGTGCCGACCCAGCAGCGCCTTCCCGAGCGGACTGTCGTAGGTCACCAGGGTCAGCTCCCGTTCCTCCGCCACCTCCGAGATCTCGACCGTCTCCTCGGCCCCGTCCCCGAACCGCACGGTGACCGTCGAGCCCACCCCCACCACCTCCGTCGACGGCGCTCCGGCCACCTCGGCCTCCCGCAGCCGTCCCTCCAACTCGGCGATCCGCCGGTCCAGCCGCGTCACCTCCGACGCCCGCTGCAACTCGTCCGCCGCATCCGCCCGGTCGCCCACCGGCTCCTCGCCGCGCAGCGTCGCGGCCACCTCCCCCCGCTCCATCCGCAGCTGCGCCAGCTCCTCCCGCACGGCACGCAGCCCCTCGGCACTGATCGGTTCCGGCCCACCGCTCATGGGAAGCTCCCGGGTCTCTCACGGAACGCTCGAACACCGGCCGCCTCCATTACCCCACCCCACCGGGCCCCCGGCAAATCCTCGGACGACCCGGTGGCGCCGCGTGTCACTGAGCGAGAAGCCGCGCCGCGACGACCGGTTCGAGGAAGACGCTGGGCGCCCCGTGCCAGGAGACGGAGAGAGCCTCCCGTGCCCGCGTGCACGCCACGAAGAGCAGGCTGAGCTCGCCGTTCAGGTCCTCCCGGTGCTGCTGCGGATCCGTGTCCTCCGGGGTGATCGCGTTGCGCATGGGAACCACGCCGTCGCTCACGCCCGCGACGGCGACGCAGCGGAACTCCAGCCCCTTCATCCGGTGCATGGTCCCGATCCGCACGCCGGGGGACGGCGCGTTGCCGAGCAGGTAGGCGGGCGTCCCGGCCTGCTCCAGGGCTTGGGCGATCTCGCGGCCGAGTTGGACGGTCCGGGCGGTGACGCCGATGTCCTCCGGGCTCACGCCCGACGTGGTCCACTCCTCGATGCGGGCGACGAGTGCCTGGATCTCCTCGGACTTGTCGACGTGACCGTGCGTCTCGGGGTGCGCGCCGTGCAGGGTCGAGTGGTAGCCCACGAGGGACTCCTCCCCGCCGTCCATGTCGTCCGGGCGTTCGCCGGTGAGCAGGGAGGCGGACCAGCTGAGGATCTCTTGTGTGGTCCGGTAGTTGATCCGCAGCCGGGAGGACCGCCCGACCACCTGGATCCCGAGCGAGCGCAGCGAGACCTTGTTCCCGTAGATTCGCTGGTGCGGGTCGCCGGCGAGGAACAGGTCGTCCGGCCCGGGTGCGACGAGCGCGCGGAGGAACCGCCACTGCGCCGGGTGCAGGTCCTGCGCCTCGTCGATCACCACGTGCCGGAACGGGCGGTCGCCCTGTTCGTCGAGCACCCGCGCGGCCTGCGCGCAGACCTGGAGGAACGTCCACTCCCCGGCCTGCCGCAGCTCCTCCTCGAACGCGGCCACCGCGCGCCACAGTTGGGCCTTCTTCAGCGGTCCGAGGGGCGTGCCCCGGCCGGACCGCGATGCCTTCAGGTACTGCTCCTGGCCGTCGATCGCCTGGGCCAGGACGACCTGTCGCCACTCCTGGTCCAGGAAGACGTCGGTGAAGTCGACCCCGAGCCGCTGGGCGACCCGCCCCCAGCGGGCGAGGACCGCGCGCTGGTTGAAGACGATCTTCAGTGGAGCGCCGCCGCGGGAGCGGCGCAGGACCTCGTTGGCCAACGCGTCGACGGTGACCACCCGGACCTTCGCCCTGATCCGCTCGTCCGTGACGAGCAGGGCGAGGCAGCGTTCCAGCTCCGCGGCGAGGTCCTTGGTGTAGGTGGTGAGCAGTATCGACCCGTCGGGGGCGTCCGGCGGCAGCCGGCGGGCCAGGTGGTAGGTCCGGTGCAGGGCCACCACGGTCTTGCCGGTCCCCGGGCCGCCGGTGACGCGGGCGGGCCCGTTGTAGGAGTCCCGGTAGGCGATCCGGTACTGGGCCGGGTGCAGGAAGATCCGCCACGCGTCGAACGGGCGCTCCAGGATCTCCAGCAGCTCTTCGGGGCAGGACACCAGTGCGACGCGGCCACGCGCGTGGGCCATTGCCGAGACCAGCCCGTCCTCGGGCTGCGCGGCGCTCACCGGAGCCGCCGCCCGCGCGTACGCCTGGACGATCTCACGGTCGATGTCGGCCGGCTCCATGCCGCTGGCGAGGCCGATCAGGACGTCGAACTGCTGCTCCGGCAGGACCCGGTGGAGCGCTTCCAGGTGGGCTTCGTCGGGCAGCAGCCGGATGATCGGCAGGATCTCCTCGTCGATGCCCAGGCTGCGCAGGACCTTGTCGGAACGGTCGGCGAAGAGCCGCCGGGGTTCGTCAAAGGCCCGGGTCCTCAGTGACGCGGTGGCACGTTCCAGGGCGACGTCGTTGCGGATCTCGACGCCCTGGGTGGCGGCGTTGACCGAGGCCCGGTGCTTGTACGCCCAGTCGTTGGCCTTGTCGTGCGGGAGGACCTTCAGCAGCAGGTAGCCGTCGCCCCGGTCGGCCTTGAGGACGACGCCGCGCCAGAAGTCGGTGATCCGGATGGTCCGGATCCGGGGGTCCCGCTGGTGCGTGAGCTTCTCCAGGTGCGCGCCGGCGTGGGTCGCCCCGGTGAACTTCTCGAAGGTCTCGAAGACCCTCCGCTGCACCGACTTCTCCAAGCCCGCGAACTCCATCAGGAAGTCCCGGTGCATACCCAGCGTCGCCACGCAGGCCCCCTCACGCCTCTGTCCGGTCGGGCAGTCCGATCACTGTACTGGCCCCGATGATCACTCGGGGCGGGTCCGGACGGCTGCCGCGCGCTCCCCCCGAAGCGGGAGGAGACGCCTGGGGCGCATCGGCCGCGGCACCGTGCTCGGGAGGCGCTACCGGCGGGGCATGAGGGTGGCGGTGATCACCTTTGGCGGTGGGGCGGCGGGTGAAAGCGCAGGTGGGAGGCTCGGGTGAGACGGTCGGAGGAGGGACCGGCCGCTGGGTCGGGGGCGGGCGAAGCTACCATGTGCGCAACACCCTCAGCTCGAAAGATGGACTTGTGACTGTCAACGACGACGTGTTCACGGACTGGAAGAACCGCGAGGAGATCGCGGAGTCGATGATCCCGATCATCGGGCGGCTGCACCGGGAGAAGGACGTCACCGTCCTGCTCCACAGCCGTTCCCTGGTGAACAAGTCGGTGGTCAGCATCCTCAAGACGCACCGCTTCGCCCGGCAGATCGCGGGCGAGGAGCTCTCGGTCACCGAGACCATGCCGTTCCTGCAGGCGCTGACCACCCTGGACCTCGGCCCCTCGCAGATCGACCTCGGGATGCTCGCCTCGACCTACCGGGCGGACGACCGCGGCCTGTCGGTGGAGGAGTTCACCGCCCAGGCCGTCGCCGGTGCCACCGGTGAGAACAAGCTGGAGCGCCGGTCCGCGCAGGACGTCGTGCTGTACGGGTTCGGCCGCATCGGCCGCCTGGTCGCCCGCCTGCTGATCGAGAAGGCCTCCGGCAACGGCCTGCGCCTGAAGGCCATCGTCGTGCGCAACGGCGGCGGCGACGACCTGGTCAAGCGCGCCTCGCTGCTGCGCCGGGACTCCATCCACGGCCAGTTCCAGGGCACCATCACCGTCGACGAGGCGAACAACAAGATCGTCGTCAACGGCAACGAGATCACGGTGATCTACTCCGACGACCCGAGCAAGGTCGACTACACGGAGTACGGGATCAAGGACGCGATCCTGATCGACAACACCGGCAAGTGGCGCGACCGCGAGGGCCTGTCCAAGCACCTGCGCCCCGGCATCGCCAAGGTCGTGCTGACCGCCCCGGGCAAGGGCGACGTCCCGAACATCGTGCACGGCGTCAACCACGACATGATCAAGCCGGACGAGCAGATCATCTCCTGCGCCTCCTGCACCACCAACGCCATCGTCCCGCCGCTGAAGGCGATGGAGGACGAGTACGGCGTCGTGCGCGGCCACGTGGAGACCGTCCACTCGTTCACCAACGACCAGAACCTGCTGGACAACTACCACAAGGCCGACCGCCGCGGCCGCTCGGCGCCGCTGAACATGGTGATCACCGAGACCGGTGCCGCCTCGGCCGTCGCCAAGGCCCTGCCGGACCTCAAGGCGAAGATCACCGGCAGCTCGATCCGCGTGCCGGTGCCGGACGTGTCCATCGCGATCCTGAACCTGCAGCTGAAGCGCGAGACCAACCGCGAGGAGGTCCTCGACTACCTGCGGGACATCTCGCTGACCTCCCCGCTGAAGCGTCAGATCGACTTCACCGACTCGCCCGACGCGGTCTCCAGCGACTTCATCGGCTCGCGCCACGCCTCGATCGTGGACGCCGGCGCGACCAAGGTCGAGGGCGACAACGCGATCCTGTACCTGTGGTACGACAACGAGTTCGGCTACTCGTGCCAGGTCGTCCGGGTCGTGCAGTACATCTCGGGTGTCGAGTACCCGACCTACCCGGCTCCGGCGGTCTGATCCACCGGTCGGGCTGTTCCGCGGGGCGGTGACCTTTCGGTCGCCGCCCCGTCGGCGTTCCCAGGGGTGTCGGGGCGGGTGGGGCGGTTCGTGTGCGGGGAACCCGGGGTGGGTGCGCTGTGGGGCGGTCGCTATCTTGAGGGGTCACGGACAGCCGTAAGGGAGCGGGCATGGGGATGGGTGGTCGGCGGATGGCCGTCGGGGTGGCGGTCGGGGTGCTGGCGGGCGTGCTGGCCGGGTGTTCGTCCGGTGGGTCGGCGGATGCCAAGGGGGCCTCGGGGGCGTCGAGTTCGGCGGTGACGGGTTCGGTGGCGACGGGCACGGCGGGCGGTACGGCCCCGGCCTCCGCGACGGCGGCGCCGTCCGCGTCCGCGACCGGGGCGGGAGCCGCGCCGTCGGCGGCCGGTGCCGCGACGGCCGGGGCCACCGCCGGGACCGGGAGCGGGGCGCCGGTGCCGCCGCCCGCTGCCGCGGCGACGCCCGGGGCGGATCTGGAGGGTGTGCTGCTGGACGACAAGGTCGTCGGGCAGGTGCTGCCGGACGTCAAGGCGATGGCCGGGTGGGACGAGGAGAAGCGCAAGGTCGACACCGCCGACCACGCCACCACCTGCACGGCCTCGACCCCCTGTGCGGGCAAGCCGCTGAGCGGGTCGGTCCGGTTCTCCTCGGGTGACCTGGTCACCCGCTTCCTGGTGGACACGCTGCCGAGCCGGGACGCGGCCAAGGACCGACTGAAGGAGGCGTACGCCTCCTACCCCGTCGGGCCGTTCCACAAGGTCGACACCCCGGTGCTGGGCAGCGAGAGCCAGGCCTTCGTCGGGCCGCTGTCCGTGGGTGACGGGGTGAGCATCGTGGTCCGCTCGGGCACCGTGGTGGCGAGCGTGACCACCGAGGGTGGCCCGGTGGATGTGAACGCCGCCCGACGGTTCGCGGTGATGCTGATCAAGCGGATCGAGCAGGCGCAGTCGGGGAAGGCGCCGGACGCCGGGCTCGGCCCGGCCTGACCGGGGTCGGGCGGGTGTGACCCGGGTTCGGGCGCGGCTACGGCCTGCCTCAGGGACAGGCCGGCAGCTCGTACTGTCCGAGCGCCAGCAGGGTGTCCACCGCGCAGTGCGGTACCCGCCAGCCGGGCAGCGGGCCGTCTGCGCCCGTCAGCTCGGCGCAGGCGGTGGTGACGGCGGCCTCGGCGGCGAGCAGATGGTCGGCGAGGACGAAGACCACGCCGTCCACGGTGCCCGGGCCGACCAGGATCCGGGCGTGTTCGATTCTGGTGGGACCGTGGACCGCGCGCGCCAGCCCGTCCCGGACGGTCTCCGGGGTGGGCGGACGCTCGGGCGCGGGATCGTCGTCCGGGGCGCTGAGGTGGAAGCGGATAGCGTGCACGGGAGTAAGCCTGACGGATCGTCGGCGCGATCGGTGGTCTCGGGACTGTCAGGAAACTGTCAGGCAGCAAGATGTCACCGCGTCCCATCTGGAATGTCGTCTCGTGGGAACGCCGCCGCCGCCCCCGCGCCGCACCCCGCCCCCGAACGTCGCTGGGCTGGGGAAACGGATGTCGGTCACCCGTGATATGTACTCATCTGGCGTGGCCACTGTGCGGCCGTGCGAAAGATGCCGATGATGTTCGAGGGGGCCACACATGCCGCTGTTCCGACGCCGCTCGGGCGGGGAGGGCGCGCAGGACCGGGCCGGTCGGCGCGGGTTCGGGTTCGGCAGACGGGCCGCCGGGGCACCCGCGGTCGCCCGTGCCGCGGAGCCGCGGCTGGACCCGACCTTCGGCGACGAGTCCGTCCGGCTGGTGCTCGGGCAGGCCGCGGCCGGGGACTGGACGGCACTGCGTCCCGCGCTGGCCGCTGCGGACGGGGCCGACCTGACCTGGCTGGCCGGCTCGATCGCCGACGTGTCCGGGGTCGAGCGGTGGACGGCCCGCGCGATGGACGACGCGCCGGACGACGCGCTGCCGCTGCTGCTGTCCGGCGCCCGGCACGTCACCTGGGCCTGGGAGGCGCGGACCGGCGCCCGGGCCAAGCACGTCACCGAGGAGCAGTGGAAGCTGTTCCACGAGCGGCTGGACACCGCCGAGGAGCAGCTGCTGGAGGTCGCCGAGCGTGAGCCGTCCTGGCTCGCCCCCTGGTACTTCCTGCAGATCAGCGCCCGCGGCGCCTCGCTCGCCCCGGACGTCGCCACCTGCCGCTTCGAGGCCGCCGTCCGGCGCGTGCCCGGGCACCCCGGCTCGCACCGCCAGCGGCTCCAGCAGCTGTGCGCCAAGTGGGGCGGCTCGCACGACGCGATGCACGAGTTCGCCCGCTCCTCGATGCTGGCCGCCCCCGAGGGCAGCCAGCTCGGCGAGCTGGTGGCGCTCGCCCACCTGGAGCGCTGGCTGGACCTCCCGGACGGCGAGGACCACGCCTACCTGTCCGGCCCCACCGTGCTGGCCGAGCTGCAGGAGGCCGCCTTCCGGTCCGTCCTGCACCCGGATTTCGTCCCGGTCCGCGGCTGGCAGGCGAGCTTCAACACCTTCGCCATGGCCTTCTCGCTCGCCGACCAGCGCAAGACCGCGCGGCTGCTGTTCGACGCGCTGGACGGCCTCGTCACCGAGTCGCCCTGGCACTACCTGGCCGGCGACCCGGCCAAGGCCTACCGCGCCCACCGTGACCGTTGCGCCACGTACTGACGCCCCGAGCCGCGTACCGCTGCCGAGCCGCCCAGCGGTGCCGAGCCGCGCACCGGCGCCGGGCAGCGCACCGCTGACGCCGCGCCGCGTCCCCTGAACCCTTCACCCCCCTCGCGATCGAAAGAGCCTCCGGTGTCCCCATCCGACAACCCGACGAGTGCGCACACCTTCCAGGTGGACCTGCGCGGCCTGGTGGACCTGCTCTCCCACCACCTCTACTCCAGCCCGCGGGTCTACCTGCGCGAGCTGCTGCAGAACGCGGTGGACGCGATCTCGGCCCGCCGCGCCCTCGACCCCGAGGCGCCTGCGGCGATCACCGTCCGCGCCGACGACGAGTTGTCCGTCACCGACACCGGCATCGGCCTGACCGAGAAGGACGTCCACACCTTCCTCGCCACCATCGGCCGCAGCTCCAAGCGCGACGCCGACGGCCGCCTGGACGGCGCCGGCCTGGCCAAGGCCCGCGGCGACTTCATCGGCCAGTTCGGCATCGGCCTGCTCGCCTGCTTCGTGGTCGCCGACGAGATCACCGTGGTCACCCGCTCCGCCGCCACCCCGGACGCCCCGGTGATCGAGTGGCGCGGCAGCTCCGACGGCAGCTACACCATCCGCACCCTGCCCGCCGAGGCCAAGCCCGAGCCCGGCACCACCGTCACCCTCGCCCCGCGCGCCGACGCCGCCGAGTGGACCCGCTCCGGCCGGGTGCTCTCCCTCGCCCGGGACTTCGGCAGCCTGCTGCGTCACGACGTCACCGTCATCGACGCGAACGGCACCGAGCACCGGGTCAACCGCACCCCGCCGTGGGCCGAGCGGCACGCCTCCCCGCTGGCCCGGCGCGACGCGCTCGCCGAGTACTGCCGCGCCACCTTCGACTTCACCCCGCTCGACACCATCGAGCTGAACCTCCCGCTGGTCGGCCTGCGCGGCGTCGCGTACGTCCTGCCCGACGCCGCCGCGCCCTCGCGCCGCAACGGCCACCGGGTCCACCTCAAGGGCATGCTGCTCTCCGACCAGGCCGACGAACTGCTGCCGGACTGGGCCTTCTTCGTCCGCTGCGTGGTGGACACCGACGGGCTGCGCCCCACCGCCTCGCGCGAGGGCCTGTACGCCGACGAGACGCTGGCGGCCGTCCGCGAGGCGCTCGGCGCCAGGATCCGCGACTGGCTGACCGGCCTGTCCGCGAGCGACCCGGCGCTGCTGCACCGCTTCCTCTCCGTGCACCACCTGGCCGTCAAGGAACTCGCCCGCTACGACGACGAGTTGCTGCGGATGATGCTGCCCTGGCTGCCGTTCGAGACCACCGACGGCAACGTCACCTTGGACGAGTTCGCCCGCAGCCACCCGGTGGTGCTGGTGACCCGTACGGTCGAGGAGTTCCGCCAGGTCGCCCCGATCGCCGGCGCGGCCGGTCTCGGCGTGGTCAACGGCGGCTACACCTACGACCGCGACCTGGTGCACCGGCTGCCCGAGATCCGCCCCGGCGTCTCGGTCGCCGACCTCGACCCGGGCACCGTCACCGCGCACCTGGACAGCGTGGACCCGGCCGCCGAGCTGGCCGCGGGCGTCTTCCTGGCGATCGCCCGCGAGGTGGTCGGCCGCTTCGACTGCGACGTCGCCCTGCGCAGCTTCCATCCGACCAACGCGCCCGCCCTGCTGCTCGACAACCGGGAGGCCCGGCACGAGCGCACGCGCGCCCAACTCGCCGACGAGGCGGACGGGTTGTGGGCGGACATTCTGGGTTCGCTGCGCGCCGAGGCGCCCCGCGCCCAGCTGGTGCTGAACCACCTCAACCCGCTGGTGCGCCGCGCCGCGACGGTCACCAACCGCGAGTTGGCGGTCACCGCGGTCGAGGCGCTGTACGGGCAGGCCGTGCTGATGACCCGCCGCCCGCTCAAGGCCAGCGAGTCCGCGCTGCTGAACCGCTCGTTCATCAGCCTGCTCGACCACGCCATGCTCGGCCACGAGGCGGCCGGCGCCGCAGGCACCGACGAGAAGGAGGCGTGATGCTGGACACCCCCGACGCGGTGATGGCCGGGCTGCGCGAGAACGACGCCCGCCCGTACGGCCGCACCCGCACCGTCACCGCCGAGGAACTCGTCGACGCCGCCGAGCAGTTCGAGGACACCGGGGTCCGCTCGATGGCCCTGCTCGAACTCATGGAGGCCTACGAGTACGACGGCGAGCGCAGCAAGAGCCCGGTGGTCTTCGCCCGCGTGCTCAAGCTCTGGGACCAGGACCCGGAGGGCTTCGGCGAGTGGGCCCGGCACCAGGTGTTCTGGCGCTTCAAGTGGGTCGCCTCCGCACTGATGGACACCCCGGACGTGCCGTTGGCCGCGATCCGGCGCTGGCACACCGAGTTGCGCGACCGCTACCGCGCGGCCGGCTACGACCTCCAGCCGTACTACGCCCAGCGCTACCACCTGGCCGCGCAGACCGGCGTCGACGTCCAGGACGCCTACGAGCTGTGGACGGCCCGCCCGCGCACCGAGCTGAGCGACTGCCATGCCTGCGAGACCCGGGCCCGCGCCCGGCACTTCATCGAGGCCGGGGACGACGCCCGCGCGCTGGAGATCCTCGCCCCGGTGCTGGACGGCCGCAGCGCCTGCGAGCAGGAGCCCTACCTCAGCCAGGCCGCCGCCCTGCTGCCGCTGCTGCGCCGGGGCCGGCTGGACGAGGCCCGCTCCGGCCACCTCACCGGCTACCGCTTCGCGCGCGGCAAGGCGTCGATGCTGCACGCCGTCGGCCTGCACATCGAGTTCTGCGCGCTGTCCGGCAACGAGCCGCGCGGCCTGGAGCTGCTCGCCGAGAACCGCGACCTGTTCGCGGTGACCGGTGAGCCCGCCTCCCGGCTGGAGTTCCTCACCGGCGTCGAGGTGCTGATCGCCGGCCTGGCCGCGGCCGGGCACGGCGGGCTCGCGGTCAGCGGCCCGGCCGGCACCTCCTGGACGGTCGACACCCTGCTCGCCCACCTGCGTGGTGAGGCCGACGCGCTGGCCGCCCGCTTCGACGCCCGCAACGGCACCGACTCGGTGAGCGCCGGGCGGCGCGCCCGGCTGGCCGTCGAACCGCTGCTGGCCGAGCCGCTGGCGCTCGGCGTGCGGGCGGTCGCCGCGCCCGAGCTGGCCGCCACCGCCCCCGCCGTCGCCCCGGTGCCGCGTCGGACCGTCGAGGCGGAGCCGGAGGACTTCACCGCCCTGGTGCTGCGGGCTCGCGAGCTGGAGGTGGTCGGCCACCCCGACGCCGACCGGCTCTGGAAGCGGATCGCCGAGCGCGCCGACGCCGACGGCTTCGTCCACCCCGAGAGCGTCGAACTCGGCGGCCCCGAGCGGCTGGCCGCCGAACTCGCGGAGCAGCACGCCCACGAGGCGCTGCAGCGCGACGAGCACGCCGAGGGCAAGGCGGGCCTGCTGGCCGCCGCCGAGCTGTACGAGCAGGCCGGGCTGCCCGGCCCGGCGCTGATGGTCCGCACCCGCACGCTGATCGCCGAACTCGGCGATGTCGACGGTGCGGTGGCCGACTGGACGGCGCTGGACGCCGCGCTGGCCCGGGCCGAGGAACTGCGGGCCGCGGGCACGCTGACCGACGACGACTACCTGATCATCCTGCAGTCGCGCGCCTACGCCGCCCACCACGACATGGTCGAGGCGCTGCCCGAGCCCTCCGACGGGACCGCGGCGCGTTTCGAGGCCGCCGTCGGCGCCTACCGGCAGATCGCCGTCGCCCTCGGTTCCGCCCGTCGGGCCGCCACCTCCCGGCAGTACACCGCCGACGCCGCCGCCCGGCAGGGCCGCCTGGCCGATGCGGCGGCCGAACTGCGCGAGGTGCTGGCACAGTTGGACGCGGCCGAACTGCCCTGGCACACCCCGCGGGTGCTCGGCCTGCTCGGCCAGGTGCTGCTGCAGGACGGCGAACCCGCCCAGGCCGTCGAGGTGTTCCACCGGGCGCTGGCTGAGGCGGGGCGCTGGGGCGACGACTCCTACCCGTACGCGCCGACGTACATGATGCTCGGCCACGCGAGCATGCAGGTGGAGGACCTCGGCGGCGCGGTCCGGGCGCTCTCGGAGGCCGCCGCGCGCTACGACCGCCAGGGCGGGACCGCCGTCGAGGAGGCCGCCCAGGTCCGGCTGCAGTTGGCCGATGTGCTGCGCGGCACCGGACGCACGGCGGACGCGGTGGCCGTCCTGGAGTCGGTGCTGGACGCCGCGACCGGCGGCCTGGACGTGCGGATGCTCGCCCAGGTCCGGCTCGACCTCGCCCGGGGCCTGGCCGAACTGGACGAGCACCGGGACGCCGCCGAGGAGTACCTGCGCCTGGCCGACCTGGTGGCCGACTGGGAGGACCAGCAGACCCACACCATGGTCGCCTGCGAGGCCACCCTCGCGCTCGCCCAGGCGGACCGCTGGGACGCCGCCGAGGCGGCCCTGGAGCGGGCCCGCGAGGCCCACCGCAAGGCCCCGCAGGTGGACCAACTGGCGGCGACTCTGCGCGAGTTGGCCCGGCTCACGGTCTGTGACAAGGGCGCCGAGTGGCTGGACGCCGCGCTCGCCCTGCTCGCCGAGGCGGACGCGCTCGGCGAGGCCGCCGAGCGGAGCGGCGAGGAGTACAACAGCTGGTACCTGCGCGGCGGTTCGCACCATGAGCGGGCGCGCTGCCTGGCCGTCGCCGACCGGCACGAGGAGGCGCTCGCCGAGGTCGAACGGTCGATCGCGGTCTACGAGCAGGGCGGCGGGCAGGCCGAGTCGCCGCGGGCGGAGTCCGTGCGGCTGGCCGCGCTGATCGAGGGCGGCGACCTCGGGCGCCCCCAGGCGGCGGTGGCCCGGCTGACCGCCGGGATCACCCGCTGCGAGGCGGCCGGGCTGCCGGAGGCGGCGCGGATCCTGGCCGAGCTGCGCGAGCGGTTCACCTCCGACTGACGTACAAGCGGCGGGCGTTGTGCGCGCCCGCCGCTGTCGTCCGGGTGTTCCGGTCAGCAGGGGCCGTCGTCGGCCCAGACGCCCCACTGGCCGCTGGCGCTCGGCACCTCGTTCAGCGTCCACCACTTGGCGTGGTAGTCGTGCCCGTTGTACGAGACCTTGGCGCCGGCCGTGTACGTGGTGCTCGCGCTCCATGCCGGGGCGGTGCAGGTACCCGGGTTGCCGGTCGGGGTGCCGGGACCGGTCGGCGGGGGTGTGGTCGGCACAGTGGTGGGCGGGGTCGCCCCGGCGAACTTCACCGTGTACTCGGTGAAGTCCCAGTCGCTCTGCGCCACGCTGGAGCAGGAGCCGGACAGCCCCGGGTCCACCGGGCCCGAGCACTGGCGGTCCCGGTTGACCGACCAGAAGGTGTACCGGGCCAGGCCGTGCGCGGTGGCGAAGTCCAGCACGGTCTGGAAGTCCGCCTGGCGGAAGTACTCGGCGGCGTCGGTGCGGCCGTTCATCATCGACACGCCCTCGTGGGCGTACGCGGTGGCCTCGTTCCAGCCGAAGGTGGTCTGCAGGAGCTGGTTGAACTTCACCAGCGCGTCGGTCTGCGCGGCGGCGCCGTTGAAGCCGCCGTCGAACGGCATGATCGAGTAGTTGTTCGGCGTGAAGCCCTGGGACTTGGCCTCGTTGAGCATCTGGGTGCCGAACCAGCCGGTGCCCGCGTTGGTCCCGGCGGTGGTGATCGAGATGTACAGCCCCGGGTTGTTCTGCTGGAGGATGCGGGCGGCGCCGATCTCGTTGTGGATCGCGGCCGTGTTCTCGTACTCGGGCTCCTCCAGGTCGAAGTCGATCGCCTTGAGGCCGTACTTGGTGATCACCTGCTGGTACCCGGCGGCGGTCGCCTCGGGCGTGCCGCAGACCTGGCCGAGCTTGGTGCCGCCGTACCCGCCGACCGACACCGAGACGTCCCCGCCCTTGGCGCGGACGGTCTGGATGACGCCCGGCATGGTGGTGTCGGAGTCGATCGAGGAGGTGCCGCCCCAGGCGGGCGAACAGCTATTGCCCTGGGCGAGGATGAAGGCCAGCTGGAAGGCCTTCTGCCCGGTCGCGTCCATCACGGCGGCGGCGTCCGGCGGACTGTTGTCCTCGGGCATCAGGTACGGCGCCGAGGCGTACCAGTTGCTGCCCAGTCCGCCCGCCCCGGTGGTGGCGACGGTGTCGGCGGAGGCGGAGCCGGTGGCGGCCAGGGCGGCGACACCGCCGGCGACCAGGCCGAGCACGCCGGCCACGGCGAGCGCGGCGCGGGATCTGCGCGAGGTCGGTGCGGTTCGGTGCTGTGGGGGAAGAGCGCGTTCCATCGGAGGCCTTTCCAGGAAGCGGCGGTGGGGGGAACGGACCTGGTCACGCCGGGAGTGGGGGTGGCGTGACGGCCGAACGGACCGTCGGCGGCGGGTAGTTGCCGATGGTCCCCACTGGTATAGACCTGTTGAGCAGGGGTGGTCAACCCCTGGAAGGTCAAGGCGTTCGGGGTGCTCGGCCCGGAGCGCGGAGCGAAGTCGCTCGATCGCCGGGTGAGTCCGTGGCACGATGGGGCCATGACGATCAACCGAAAGGCCCATGCCGCGTAGACGGCCAGGGCAGGTCCGGGCGGAGCTTCCGTGTCGCCGGACGCATCAGAGGCGGCATGCGATCGACGGTGTGTCCGCAGGGGCGCTCGCCGAGATCGCGCGGCTCGAACGGACGCGGAACTATCTGCAGCCGGGGGACGTGGGAGCCGCGCTGTGGCGCTGGCGGGCGTATGTTCATCGCCCGGAGCGCCTGTTGTGGGGCGACTACGAGTTCGGCGACGTGCATTGGTACTGCTGTGGTTCCCCGTGGGGCGCCCGCGAGCTCCTCGATGCCGCGCTACGGGCGATGTCGCCGCGCGGCGCCCGTGAACTGCGTGCCGTCGTGGGCCGGTTCGATGCGGTGTGGAACACGCCCGCGCCGCCGTATCTCGCGCCGGCCCCGTGGGTCTGAGGGGCCGGCACCGGCCCCGCGCACTGGACCGTCGCCCGTCGCCCGTCGCCCGTCGCCCGTCGCCCGTCGCCCGTCGCCCGTCACCCGTCGTGCCGCAGCGCCGCCCGCAGTGCCGGAACCGGCCCCGCCGCCTTCAGCGTCCGCAGCACCGGCGCCGACTCCAGGCCGGTGATCGCCGCGACGCCCCCCAGCCGCCGGGTGAGGTAGCGGTGCAGGTCCGCCGGGTCGGTGCACAGGGCGAGCGCCGCGAGGTTGCTGGGGCCGGTGGTGGCGGCGACGAAGGCGAGCTCCCGGTGGGTGGCCAGGGTGCGGCCGACCTCGTCGAGGTGGGTGGGGGCGACGCGCAGCCAGAGCAGTGCCTGCATGTCCGCCCCCAGCAGTCGGGGGTCCAGCTCGACGTCGAGGAAGACCGCGCCGTCGGCCCGCAGTTCGGCCAGGCGCCGCGCGACGGTGGCCGGGGTGCGCCCGGTGGCGGCGGCGAGTTCGCCGAGGGGCGTGCGCCCGTCCACGTGCAGCGCGCCGAGCAGCGCCCGGTCGGCGGCGTCCAGCCCGCCGGAGGGCCCGCCCGCGAGTACGGGCCGGAGCCGGGCCTGCTGCTCCTCGGTGAGCGCCTCGGTGCTGACCGGCCAGGCGGTCGGGCCGCCCCGGTAGGTGTGCAGCAGGCAGTGCGCGGAGACGGCGGTGACGGCGGCGGTGCGCGGGATGTCGCGCAGCAGCAGGCTGTGGCCGTCCGGCCCGGGATCGGTCTCCACGATCGCGGTGATCTCCGTGCCGCCGGAGGTGAGCTTCACCCAGGCCGTGTCGTCGCGCCGGACCAGTGCCTGGGCGAGCTGTTGCGCGGTCTGCGGCCCGGCGGTCAGGCGCAGCAGCCACTGTGCCCGCCCGGTCCGGTGCGGGTCGGCGAGCCCGACGACCCGCAGCCCGGCCTCGGCCCGCAGCCGCCGGTAGCGGCGGGCGACGGTCTGCGGGGACACGTCGAGCACGGCCGCGATCCGGTTGAACGGGGCGCGCCCGTCGACCCGCAGGGCGTGTACGAGGGCGCGGTCGAGCTCATCGAGCATGCGTCGGTTCCCGGTGGTCGGAGGCGCGGCCGTCCCATTCTGCCGCGCGGCGGGCGGTCATCATCCGCCCCGCCACTGCGGCGGCCGCCAGTGCCGCCACCGCTACCCAGCAGGCCCGCTGCGCCCCGGCGGCGGACGGGTCGGCCAGGTGGAGCCGCCCGAGCAGTGCGATGCCCAGGGTGGCGCCGAGCTGTTGGACGGCGTTGAGCAGTCCCGCCGCCGAGCCGGTCTCCTGCGGCTGCAGCGGCTGCAGGGCGGTGGTGAAGAAGGCCGGGGTGAACAGCCCCTGCCCGAGGCCGACCACCGCGAGCGCGTACGGCAGCGACTCCGGCCGCTCGCCGGTACGGTAGGCGGCGATCACCGTCACCAGTCCCGTCGCCATCACCGCGACGCCGACGGGCATCACCCGTGCCCCGTACCGCCGGACCAGTGCGCCGCCCGCCCACAGCGACCCGGCCGCGAGCCCGGCCGACATCGGGAGCAGGGTCAGCCCGCAGGTCAACGCGTCCGTGCCGGAGGCGAGTTGGAGCTGCAGGACGACGACCAGGGTGAGCCCGGTGGTGACCGCGAAGGCCAGTGCCAGGGTGACCAGCGCGGCCGGGAACCGGAGTGAGCGGAACAGGCTCGGCTCGACCAGGGTGTCCGCGCCGCGCCGGGCGCCGTAGCGCTGGTGGGCGGCGAGGACGAGCGCGAGCACCGCCCCGGCGGCCACCAGGACCCACGAGCCGCCACCGCTCAGCAACGGCAGCACGACCGACCCGGTGGCCAGGGCCGCGAGCGTGCCGCCGACCGGGTCGAGGCCGGGGTGGCGCGGGGCGCGGTCCTCGACGAGCAGCGGGGCGAGGGTCAGGACGGCGAGTGAGAGCGGCAGGTTGACCAGGAAGACGGCGCGCCAGGAGGAGCCGAACAGGTCGGCGTGGGTGAGCAGCCCGCCGAGCACCGGTCCGGCCACCGCCGCGAGCCCCATCACCGGCCCGATCGTTCCGAGTGCCCGGGCCGTCTCCCCGCCCCGGAACATGGCCTTGATCAGCCCGATGGTCTGCGGCACGATCACGGCGGCCGCCGCGCCCTGGACGGCCCGGAAGGCGAGCAGCGCGTCGAGGGTGGGCGCGCAGGCGCAGGCCAGCGAGGCGAGCAGGAAGCCCACGACGCCGATCCGGAACATCCGCCGCCGCCCGAGCCGGTCGCCCAGTCGTCCGCCGGTGAGCAGGAGCACGGCGAACGGCAGGGTGTAGGCGGAGGTCAGCCAGGGCACGGCCGCCGCCGGCCCGCCCAGCTCGGCGCGCATGCGCGGGGCGGCGACCTGCACGATCGTCGCGTCCAGCAGGTTCATCGCCTCGGCGGTGAGCAGCGCGCAGAGCGCCCACCAACGGCGCGGATGGACAGACGGCGGGTGGACGGACGATGGGGGGACGGACGGCGGATGGACGGACAAGAGAAGGCTCCCTGGGAAGAGTGGCCGAACGCCGCCACCTTCCGGTCGGACGACCACCGCCACCAGCCAACGCCGCCCCGATCCACGAAAAGCTCCACCCGAGCTGCTCACCGCGTCGAAAAGCTCCACTCAGACCAGGGCGGTGACCCCCACTCCGGCGAGCAGCCCGCTGACCGTCGGCGACCACGGTCGGCCGGTCGGCCCGGTGAGCGTCAGCGTCCGGTGCACGGCCGGACGGATCGGTACCAGGACGCAGTCGGCCGGCAGCATGGTCAGCGCCAGCGCGGGCATCACCGACACCCCGACGCCCGCGTGCACCATGCCGATCAGCGTGTTGAGGTCGCGGATCCGGTGCCGGGGCGTGAAGCGGGTGCCGGCCCGCCGGTAGGCCTCGCGGATGTGGCGCTCGCAGCCGCCCTCGGAGAGCAGGAAGTCGTCGTCCTCCAGGTCGGCCACGTGGATGCTCTCCTGCCCGGCGAGCGGGTGGTCGCGGCGCAGCAGTGCGTGCATGGAGTCGGCGCCGAGCGCGACCGCCCCGGGCGGCAGCGGCCCGGCGTCCACCAGTACGGCGGCGTCCACCGTGCCGGCCTCCAGCCAGGCGGCCAGCTCGGCGTCCTCACCCTCGAAGAGCCGCACGGTGACCTGCGGGTACGCCGCCTTCCATTCCCGCAGCAGCCCGGGCAGCAGCGCCTGGCAGACGGTGGTCGGCGCGGCCAGCCGCACGGTGCCGGTCAGGCCGCCGGTGTGCCGGGTGGCGATGGTGCGCACGGCGGCGGCGGAGGCGACGGCGGTGCGGGCGTGCGGCAGGATCCGCTCGCCGAGCGGGGTGGGCCGGCAGGGGCTGCCGCGCCGCAGTACGGGCGCGCCGAGCGAGCGCTCCAGCGCGGCGACGGCGTGCGAGACGGCGGACTGGCTGATGCCCAGCTCGTCGGCGGCCGCGCCGAAGCCGCCGGTGTCGGCGACCGCGACCAGCGCCCTGAGCTGGGCCAGGTTGACCTCCGAGGCCATGAGACTTCCTCATCCTTCCGGCACCGCCACTTGTTGGACTCATGCTCCGCCGCCGGGCCACCCTCTGTCCAGAACACAACGGGAGGACGGACGGGGAGGTGGTCGGGGTGCGGCGCTGGTTGCCGGGCTTCGTGGCACTGTCGGCGATCTGGGGCGCGAGCTTCGCCCTGATCAAGGTGGCGGTCGAGGCCGGGGTTCCGCCGGTGTGGGTGGCGCTGGGGCGCAGCCTGCTCGGTGCGGTCACGCTGTGGATCGTCCTGTTGCTGCGCGGCGAGCGGGCCCCGCGCGACCGGGTGCTGTGGGGGCACTCGGCGGTGGTCGCGGTGCTGCTCAACACCGTGCCGTTCACCCTGTTCTCCTTCGGCGAGACCCGGGTCAGCTCGGTGCTGGCCGGGGTGATGAACGCGACCACCCCGCTGTTCACCCTGCTGTTCGCGGTGCTCACCGTCCCCGAGGAACGCCGCCCGGGCGCCCGCCGGCTCTGCGGCCTCGCGCTCGGCTTCGTCGGCGTGCTCACCGTCCTCGGGGTCTGGCGCGGCCTCGGTTCCGGCGCGACCGTGGGCGCCCTCGCCTGCCTGTCCGCCGCCTGCTGCTACGGCGCCGGCTTCGCCTACCTGCGCCGCTTCCTGTCCGGCCGCCCGGAGTCGGTGACCACCCTCTCCGCGCTCCAGATCGGCTGCGCCGCCGCCGAGTTGGGCCTGGTCGCCCCGTTCGCCGCGGGCGCCCCGCACTGGCCGGGAGCCGCCGCGGCCGCCGCCCTGCTGGTGCTCGGCGGGCTCGGTACGGGCCTGGCGTACCTGCTCAACCTCGGCCTGATCCGGGCGGCGGGCACCGCCGTCGCCTCCGCCGTCACCTACGTCACGCCGCTGTGGTCCACCGCCCTCGGGGCCGCCTTCCTGGCCGAGCCGGTCGGCTGGAACGCCCTGGCCGGCGGCGTCCTGGTGATCGCCGCGGTCGCCCTGACCCGGCCGCGCCGGGTGCCGGCCGCCTCCGCTGTTCCTCCGCCCCCGAAGGAACGTCAGCCGGTCGGTTAGAGGGATCGGGTGAACCGGGACCCGCGGCCGGTGGCCGTCCGGGTCGCGCTGCGGGCTCGGACCCTGACGGTCGGTGCTCGGCGGATTACGGCTCGTGCCCGGTGGCCCGCTATCGTGGCGCGTGTGAGGTCGTGGGATGCCGCGGTGGAGCGGGCGCAGGGGCGGTTGGCGGCGGGGGAGCGGCTGCGGGCGGCGGGGGAGGGGGAGGAACGGCGGTTCGCGCTGTGGGACTTGGCGTCGCTGGTGGAAGGCGAGCTGAGCGAGGTGGTCGACCCGGACGCGCTGACGGCGCGGGCCGAGCGCGGGTGGCGGGACCGGCTGGGGGAGAGCGGGCGGGAGTGGCCCGGCGGGGAGCTGTACCGGCGGCGGTACTGGATCCAGGACGACCGCGCGGAGGTCGTCGGCACCGTCGCGGTGGACAACTGGACCAGGGGGCCGAGCCAACTCGCCGTCAGTTCCCTCTATGTGCGGCCCGAGGCGCGCGGTCGCGGGCTGGCGGCCGCCGCGCTGGACGAGGTGTACGCGGCGGCCACCGCCGAGGGGCTGCCCGGTTTCCGGTTGGAGGCGCACTGGACCTGGCAGCCGGCGGTCCGCTACTACCTGCGCCGGGGGCTGTGGGTGGTGGCCTGGAAGCGGTCGCTGTCGCTGGCCCGGATGCCCCAACTGCCGCTGCACCGGGTGCGGGAGGAGGGTGGGCGGCTGCTCCTGCTGGTCGCCGACCGGCAGCGCGGGTGGGTGCCGATACTGGCCGCCGGGCGGGAGGGGCGTTGGCTGCGGCTGGACGAGACCGCCGACTACCGGGGCTGCGACGGCTGGGTGCACGAGTACGCGCGGTCGACGCTGGCGCTGTACCTGGCGCTGGCGGGGTGGCCGATGGTGCGCGGGCCGCAGTGGTGGGCGGAGGCGTGGCGCTGGTCGGACGCGGGGGAGCCGGAGGGGTTGGCGTTCAAGATCGAGCAGTTCGAGCAGGCCGCCCGGACGAGGGCGGGCCGCGCGGTCGCCGGCCCGGAACCCCCGGTGCCGACGCCGGAGGCGACCCCGCAGCTGGCAGACTCGGGGGATGGCTGAGATCGAGATCGACGGCGCGCCCGCCGACCCGGCGCGGCTCGCCGCCCTGGGGCTGCTCAACTACGGGCACTTCACCACCCTGCGTGCCGAGGCGGGCCGGGTACGCGGTCTGACGCTGCACCTGGAGCGACTGGACCGGGACTGCCGGACGCTGTTCGGCGCCGAGTTGGACCGGGCGGTGGTCCGGGAGCGGATCCGCGCCGCGCTGCCCGCCGACGGCGGGCCGGTGATCGTCCGGGTCACCGTCTACGACCCCGCCCTCGGCCTGGAGCGGCCCGCCGCCCCCGCCGCGCCCGCTCTGCTGGTGACCACCCGCCCCGCCGCCACGGCCGAACCGGCCCCGCTGCGGGCGCGTACGACGGTGTACCGGCGGGAGCTGCCCGAGGTGAAGCACGTCGGGCTGTTCGGGCTGGTCCACCGCCGTCGGCTGGCCCAACTCGCCGGGTACGATGACGCGTTGTTCGCAGACGAGGACGGCCGGGTGACCGAGGGCGCCACCTGGAACATCGGCTTCCTGGCCGGGGAGCGCCTGGTCTGGCCCGAGGGCCCCAGCCTGCGCGGCGTCACCGAGGCGCTGCTGGCCGGTGCGTACGACGGCCCGCAGTCCCGCGAGCCCGTCCACGCCGCCCGGCTGGACGCGTTCGACGCGGCCTTCGCCGTCAACGCGGGCGTCGGTGTGCGCCCGATCGCCGCCGTGGACGGCACCGCCTTCGACCCGGCCCACCCCGTGCTCGCCGAACTGAGCGCCGCCTACCGGGGGATCGCCGCCGAGCCCGTGTAGCGCGGGCCGCTCCTGCGGCAGGCCCTGGGGGCAGCCGGGCCATGGACGGCATGCCGGGGATGCGGCACGCGGCGGGCCGCGACACGGTCGGCGAGCGCACCCACACCTACCCGGGCAGGCAGCGCGCCGCCACCCTCTGGTACCACGACCACCGGATGGGCTTCACCGGCCCCGGCGTCTGGCGCGGCCTGTCCGGCTTCCACCTGGTCCACGACGACGAGGAGGACGCCCTGCCGCTGCCGCGCGGCGAGCGCGACCTGCCGCTGATACCAGCCCGGGCGCAGCCTCGCCGCCCCCGCGCTCGGCAGCGTCGAACGGTGGCGCTTCTCCACCGACGTGCACCACCCCGTGCACCTCCACCTCGACCACTTCCAGGTGATCGGGCGCAACGGCCAGGACCCGGGCCCGTGGGACGCGGGCTGGAAGGACACCGTCGATCTGCGCCCGGCCGAGGCGGTGGAGGTGTTGGTGCGGTTCACGGACTACGCGGGGACGTACATGATGCACTGCCACAACCTGGAGCACGAGGACATGGCGATGATGGCCGACTTCACGGTGGGGTGACCGGTCGGCCTCACTCGATCGGCCGAGTGCCGGAGGGCGCGGCATGCGCCCTCCGGCACTCTTGTCCTAGCGTCGCGGTGAGGTGTACGCGTTGAAGGTTGCCTGGTGACGGACGGAGCCGCCGCATGACCACCCCCGCCGAACGCCGCCGTGCCGGCCGGGCCGCCCGTGAGCGCGTCTCCCGCTCCGACCACGGCCGGTGGATCCCGGCCGCCGACCGGCCCGACCCGCTCGGCGTGCTGGAGGCACAGGGCGCCGACCGGGTCACCCGGCTGCTGCCGATCCGCTACGGGCGGATGGCCGACAGCCCGTTCAGCTACCTGCGCGGTGCCGCCGCCGTGATGGCCGCCGACCTCGCGGCCGTCCCGAACACCGGCCTGACCGTCCAACTCTGCGGCGACGCACACCTGTTGAACTTCGGGGTGTACGCCTCGCCGGAGCGCGCACTGCTCTTCGACGTCAACGACTTCGACGAGACCTACCCCGGGCCCTTCGAGTGGGACGTCAAGCGCCTGGCCGCCAGCGTCGCGGTCGCCGGCCGGGACAGCGGCCAGGGGGACCAGCGCGCCCGGCACGCCGCGCTCGTCGCCGTCCGGAGCTACGCCACCGCGATGCGCCGGCTGGCCGGGAGGGGTGAACTCGACGTCTGGTACAGCCGGATCGACGCCGCCGACCTGTTGCCGCTGGTCGGCAAGGACAAGCGGCGCCGACGGACCGAGGGCGAACTCGTCCACGCCCGGCGCCGCACCAGCCTGCAGGCCTTCGGCAAGCTCACCGAGGAGCGGGACGGGCAGCGGCGGATCATCAGCTCGCCGCCGCTGATCGAGCCGCTGAAGAAGACCGAACTGCGCGACATCGGCAAGGTGTTCAGCGACTACCGGGCCACTCTGGCGGAGGACCGCCGGGTGCTGATGGACCGCTACCGGTTCGTGGACGCGGCGATGAAGGTGGTCGGCGTCGGCAGCGTCGGCACCCGCTGCTTCATCCTCCTGCTGGAGGGCCGGGACACCGGTGACCCGCTGTTCCTGCAGCTCAAGGAGGCCGGGCGGTCGGTGCTCGAGGACCACCTGCCGCCCACCCGGGTGGACGCCGAGATCGCCGCACACCACGGCGGGCGCCGGGTGGTCACCGGGCAGCACCTGATGCAGGCCGCCAGCGACATCTTCCTCGGCTGGACCGCCGGCCCGGCCGGGCGCCACTACTACGGCCGCCGACTGCGCGACATGAAGGGCTCGGTGGAGGTCGACTCGATGACCCCCTCCGGTCTGCGCGCCTACGCCGACCTGTGTGGGCGCACCCTCGCCCGGGCCCACGCCCGCACCGGCCACCGCCTCGCCATCGCCGGCTACCTGGGCGGTGCCGACACCTTCGCCGAGGCGGTCGCCGACTTCGCGATGCGGTACGCGGACCGGACGGCGGCCGACCACGCGGAGCTGGTCGAGGCGATCGAGGCCGGGCGGGTCACCGCGACGCGGGGCGTGTGAGCCCGGGAGCGGGGTGAGCGGGGAGTCGTTGACCGGACAATTCCCGCCCGGGAATGGTCGCCGCTCCCGGGTGGAAGGCGTGCGGCGTCCGTGGGAACGTCGAGAGCGGGGGAGTCCTTGGCCGCTCCCCCGCGGGAGGTGGACGTCGTGAGCACCGAGGTCAACAAGCAGGTCGTGGACGGCTTCGACGCCCTGGTCCGGGCCGGGGACGTCGCCCGCCTGGACGAGTTCTGTACTCCGGACCTGGTCAACCATGCCCTCGCCCCCGGCTACCCGGCCGGCCTCGCGGGCGCCCGGGAGTTCCTGACCACGATGGCCGGGCAGTGCGAGGACGACCACTGGCGCAGCTGCCTCACCGTCGCCGAGGACGACCTGGTCGTCCAGTTCGGCCTGCGGGCCGGCCACTGGGCGGGCGGCGACTTTCTTGGCTTCCCCACCCACAGCGGGAACTACGCTCGGGACGTCGCCTTCGCGTACCGGCTGCGGGAGGGGCGGATCGCCGAGCGCTGGGCGATCCGCGACGACCTCACCATGATCCGGCAGCTCGGCGGCATCCGGTTGTGAGCCGGGATCGCGCTCCGGGCGGCCGGTAGGCTGCCGCGGCCTCCGTCTCCGAAGCACCCGTTTTTCGCTTGCCCGGGTGGGCGTGGTGCCGTTGGGTTGGCGACATGAACGAACTGTGCACCGACCGCTTGCTGATCCGCCGCTGGCGGGAGGCCGACCTCTCCCCCTGGGCCGCGATGAACGCCGACCCGGAGATCCGCGAGCACCTCGGCGGCATCCTCACCCGCGAGCAGAGCGATGCCTCGGTGGCGCGGTACGAGGCGGCGATCGAGAAGCGCGGGTACGGGTGGCTGGCCGTCGAGGTGCGGGGGAGCGGCGAGTTCGTCGGTTTCGTCGGCCTGGACGACGTCGAGGAGCAGGACCTGGTCGGCGGGGTCGAGATCGGCTGGCGCCTGGCGCGCTCCGCCTGGGGCCACGGCTATGCGACGGAGGCGGCCCGCGCCGTCCTCGCGTACGGCTTCGACACGCTCGACCTCTCCGAGATCCTCGCCCTCACCACCGCCGCCAACCTGCGCTCCCAGGCCGTGATGCGGCGCCTCGGGATGTCGCACGACCCGGCCGAGGACTTCGACGACGCCGAGGGGGGTCGCAATGTGGTGTTCCGTCTGCGGCGGGAGGACCGGGCCTGAGTCGCCGGGGGCGGGCGCCGATCGTGTCAGTGGTCTGTGCAAGGGTGACCGCATGCTGGCGATCACGGTGCAGACGAACGACACGCGGCACCTGAGGGTGACCGTGGAGGAACTGGCGGGGCTGGTCCGGCGCATCGGCGCGGGGGCCGACTCCTTCCTCGTCGTGCAGCGGGTACCGGACCTGCCGGACGTGTACATCCAGATGTGTCACAAGGACGGCGGCGACTACACGTTGGAGCACCGCGACGGCTCCGCCGCCCGGCATTTCGAGGTGCGGCTCGACGGGCCCGAGCCGGTGGTCGCGGCGATGACGGGGTGGGCGCGCCAGGAGCCGGGCTGGGGTGACGGCCTGGACTGGGCGCCGCTCGACTTCGGGCCGCCGGAGCCCGTGCCTGCCCTGGTGCTGGAGGCGGACGAGCGGCGGGAGTTGGAGGATCAGCTGCGGCTGACGCTGGCTTGCGGCTACACCGACCGTGCCCGGCTCGCCGAGCAGGCGGAGGAGTACCTGGTGTCGGGCGAGCGCCGCCCGGTCTCCCGGGCGCAGGCCGAGCAGCTCGCCGACCGGCTGTGGCTGGAGCGGGTCGGCGTGCAGAGCGGCTGGACCGGCGAGACGGATCCGGAGCGCCTCGCCCGTGCCTTCGCCGCCCTGGAGGAGACCGGCATCACCGCGCGGGAGCACTTCACCTGTTGCCGCTCCTGCGGCGAGGCCGAGATCGGCGCGGAGGGGGAGCCGGACGCGCGCGGCTTCGTCTACTTCCACTTCCAGTGCACCGAGTCCGCGGCCGCCGGGCACGGCCTGTCGCTGCTCTACGGCGGCTTCGACGGTTCGGCGTCCACCACCACGGCTATCGGCAAGGAGGTGGTCGCCGCTCTGGCGGCCGTCGGGCTGCCGACGGTCTGGAGCGGTGACCCGTCGGACGCGATCGAGATACGCCCGCTGCTCTGGCGTCGCCGCCTGGTCGGATGAAGCCGGAGCAGGTGCCACGGAGCAACGTCCGGGAGCTGTCGCGGGAGGTGCCGCGCGGCGTGCGGCGGCAGGTGATCGCGGCGGCCAGGAGGGGGCGGGCCTGCGAGGGCGGTCGGGTGGACGGGGCTTGAGTCCCCCGGGCGGCGCAGGCTGCCCGGGGGACGTCACGGCTCACGGCACCAGCAGTCGCAGGGCCTCGCGCACCACCGTGACCTCGACCGGTAGGGCCGTGATGAACTCCCCGTCGGCGTAGGCGGTGATGCCCGGGGACTCGATCCGCACGGACTCGGTGCGCAGCGTGGTGACCTCCGGGTGGCTGACGTGAGTGCCCTTGAAGATGGTGGGGAAGAAGCGGGCGACCCGCAGCCGGGGCATGGCGTCGACCAGGGTGACGTCGAGCAGGCCGTCGTCGGGGAGGGCGGAGGGGCAGATCAGCATGCCGCCGCCGTAGCTGCGGGTGTTGCCGACGGCGGCCAGGGTGAGGTCGCGTTCGATGACGGTGCCGTCGGCGAGGGTGATCCGGAACGGCAGCGGGCGCAGGTTGGCGAACTCGGCGAGGATGGCCAGGTTGTAGCGCATCCGGCCGCGCGGCCAGCGCAGTCGGTTGGCACGGTCGCTGACCAGCGAGTCGAAGCCGGTGGCGAGGACGGAGCCGTACCAGCGGACGGCGCCGTCCGGGCCGGTGATCCGGCCGAGGTCGATGCCGCGCACCCGCCCGGCGGCGATGACGTCGGCGGCGGCCTCGGGGGCGGCGATCGGCAGGCCGTACTCGCGGGCGTGGTCGTTGCCGGTGCCGGCCGGTATCACGCCGAGCGGGACGGCGGTGCCGGCCAGGGCCTGGAGGGCGAGGTTGATCATGCCGTCGCCGCCGACCACGACCACCGCGTCCACGCCGTCCGCCGCCGCCTCGCGGGCCAGGCGGACGCCGTCCTCGGCGGAGCGCCCGGCCTGCGGTTCGACCTCGACTCCGAGGGCGCGCAGGCGGGCGACGGCCCGGCGGGCGGCGGGTTCGGCGTGGCCGATGCCCGCCGCCGGGTTGGTGAGAACGGCGACCCTGCGGACGGTTCTCGTGCCGGTCATGGGATCAGCTTGCCGGGGTTGAGGATGCCCGCCGGGTCGAGTTCGGCCTTGACGGCGCGCAGGATGCGCACGCCGAGGTCGCCGATCTCCTCGGTCATCCAGGGCCGGTGGTCGGCGCCGACCGCGTGGTGGTGGCTGATGGTGCCGCCTGCGCCGAGGATGGCGTCCCCGGCGGCGCGCTTGGCGACGCCCCAGCGGCTCAGCGGGTCCTCGCCGAGGGCGGAGACGACGGTGAAGTAGAGCGAGGCGCCGGTCGGGTAGACGTGCGAGATGTGGCAGAGCACCAGCGCGCCGGGCAGGGCGCCGGTCAGGGCCTCGGTGACGGCCGTCCGGAGGTGGGGCAGTGCGCTCCAGCCGGCCGCGGTCTCCAGGGTCTCGCACAGAGCGCCCGCGTTGAGCAGCGAGTCGCGCAGGTAGGGGGCGTTGAAGCGGCCGTGCTCCCAGGCCCGGGCGGGCTCCTCACCGAGCGAGGTGCCGCCGGCGGCGAGGAGGACCTCGCGGGTGAGGTCGTGCCGGGCGGCGACCTGCTCGGCGCTGCCCTCGAACACGGTGACGGCCAGGCAGCCGCTGACCGCCGGGGCGCCGCCGATCTGCTCGGTCATGGCGAGGTTGATCATGGTCTCGGCCTCGTCGGAGAGCCGGATCACGGTCGGGCCGGTGCCCTGCTGCTCGACGGCGCGCAGCGCGGCGGTACCGGTGGCGAAGTCGGGGAAGCTCCACGCCTCGTACGCCTTGACGGCGGGCAGCGGGTGGACGCGCAGCCGGACGGCGGTGATCACGCCGAGGGTGCCCTCGGAGCCGAGGAAGAGCTGGCGCAGGTCGGGGCCGGCGGCCGAGGCGGGGGCGCGGCCGAGGTCCAGCACCTCGGCGGGGGTGACCACGCGCAGGCCGCGGACCATCTCGTCGAAGCGCCCGTACCCGGCGGAGTCCTGGCCGGAGGAGCGGGTGGCCGCGAAGCCGCCGATGGTGGCGAAGCGGAAGCTCTGCGGGTAGTGGCCGAGCTCCCAGCCGCGCTCGGCGAGCAGTGCCTCCGTCGCCGGGCCGGTCAGGCCGGCGCCGAGGACGGCCTCGCCGGAGGTCTCGTCCAGGTCGAGCAGCTGGTCGAAGCGGCGCAGGTCGAGCGAGACGACGGCCTGGAGGCCGCCGCGCTCGGGGTCGAGGCCGCCGACCACGCTGGTGCCGCCGCCGAACGGGACGACGGCGATCCGGCGCTCGGCGCAGACGGCCAGGACGGCGGCGATCTCCTGCTCGCTGCCGGGCACGACCACGGCGTCGGGCGCGTCCTGCGGCTCGCGGCTGCGGCGACGCAGCAGGTCAGGGGTGGACTTGCCGCCGGCGCGCGGCAGGCGGTCGGCGTCGGCGGCGCTGACGTGCGCCTCGCCGACGGCGGCGGCCAGCGCCTTGAGGTCCTCGGCGGTGATCCGGGAGGGACGCAGCAGGACCTCCTCGGCGCTCGGCCCGGGGGCGGCGTCGCCGGCGACACCGAGGGCGGCGACGAGCAGTCCCTTGATGTCGGCGGACAGCTCCTTCGCGAGGGCCGGGTCGCCCCAGGCGTTCCACTTCATCGGGGGGAGCGGCAGCGCGGCGTTCGCCGGTCCCGCTTGCGTCTCAGGTGCCATGCGTTACAGTTTCACACATCATGTCAAGTAGTAACGTCGAGCCGACGACAGCAGCCGAGCGGCCCCGCAGTGCCGGGAGCCGCAGTGCCGGGAGCGGTGGCGCCGGGAACAGCGGCGCCGAGCAACCGCGCAGCACCGACGACGCGATCCTGGACGCCGCCGCCGACCTGATCGTCCACTCCGGCGTCCGCCGGACCCAGCTGGCGGAGATCGCCCGCCGCGCCGGGGTCAGCCGGCCGACCGTCTACCGGCGCTGGCCGGACGTCCGGGCGGTGATCGGGGCGCTCCTGACCCGGGAGATCCTGGCCACCCTCGAGGGCACCGCGTTGGACGTCCACGACCGGGAGATCTTCGTGGACCGGGTGGTCGAGGTCGCCGTCCGGCTGCGCGACCACCCGGTGCTCGGCGCGCTGCTCCACTCCGACGACTCCGACCTGCTGCTCCAGTACGTGGTGGAACGGCTCGGCACCAGCCAGCGCGGCCTGCTGGAGGCCCTGCGCACCGGCATCGAACAGGGGCAGGCCGGCGGCTCGATCCGGGCCGGCGAGTCGACCGAACTGGCCGCCATGGTCCTGCTGATCGCCCAGTCCACCGTCCAGTCGCACCGCATGGTCGCCGCCCTGCTCACCGAGGCGGCCTGGCGGCGCGAACTGGCCAGAGCACTGAACGGATACCTCGCGCCATGACGCCCACCGCCGGTTCGTCCGCCGGTCCATCCACCGGCCCCTTCGCCGGAACCAGCCGACTCAACGCCGCCCGCCGGACGTTCGAGCTCCACACGCTCGCCGACGACCCGCACATCGACCTGTTGGTGATCGGCGCCGGCGTCACCGGGGCCGGGGCGGCCCTGGACGCCGCCTCACGCGGCCTGCGTACCGTGCTGGTCGAGTCCCGCGACCTCGCCTTCGGTACGAGCCGCTGGAGCTCCAAGCTGGTGCACGGGGGCCTGCGCTACCTCGCCTCCGGCCGGGTCAAGGTGGCCCGGGAGAGCGCGGTCGAGCGCGGCGTGCTGATGACCCGCACCGCCCCGCACCTGGTCCGCGCCCTGCCCCAACTGGTGCCGCTGCTCCCGGACCTGCTGCGCCCCGGCCAGGGCGCGCTGATCCGCGCGGGCTTCCACGCCGGGGACGCGCTGCGGATCAGTGCCGGGACGCCGGGCGCCCTGCTGCCCCGGGTCCGCCGGGTCGACGCCGCCCGCACCCGCCAGCTGGTGCCCGGTGTGCGGACCGCGGGACTGCGCGGCGCGCTGGTCGCGCACGACGGCCAACTCGTCGACGACGCACGGCTGGTGGTCGCCCTGGCGCGCACCGCCGCGCAGTACGGGGCGAGCGTGCTGACCCGGGTGCGGGCCGAGTCCGTCACCGGGACCTCGGCGCGGCTGGTGGACACGCTGACCGGCCAGGAGCTGACCGTCACCGCGGGCGCGGTCATCAACGCGACCGGCGTCTGGGCGGGCGAGGTGGACACCTCGATCAAGCTGCGGCCCAGCCGCGGCACCCACCTGCTGGTCGACGCCGCCACCCTGGGGTACCCGGCCGCCGCGCTCACCGTGCCGGTGCCCGGCTCCACCAGCCGCTTCGTCTTCGCCCTGCCGCAGCAGCTCGGCCGGGTGGCGATCGGCCTGACCGATGAGGACGCCCCGGGCCCGATCCCGGACGAGCCGCAGCCCACCGAGGCCGAGCTGACCTTCCTCCTCGACACCGTCAACGCCGCCCTTGCCACCGAGCTGACCAGGGCGGACGTGCGCGGCGCCTACGCCGGGCTGCGCCCGCTGATCGACACCGGGGGCGGGAACACCGCCGACATCTCCCGGGAGCACGCCGTGCTGGAGTCCCCGTCCGGGGTGGTCACCGTGGTCGGCGGCAAGCTCACCACCTACCGGCGGATGGCCGAGGACGCGGTGGGCGCCGCCGTCCGGCTGCACGGCCTGCCCGCCCGTACCTGCTGGACGGCCCGCCTCCCGCTGGTCGGCGCCCCCGGCCACCGCGACAGCCGCCCGCTGCCCGTCCAGGGAGTGCCCGTCTCGCTGCTCGCCCGCCACGGCGGCGCGGCCCACGAGGTGCTGGCGGCGGGGGAGTTGGCGCCGGTGGCGGACGACCTGGACGTGACCCGCGCCGAGATCGTCTACGCCGTCACCCACGAGGGTGCGCTCGACGCGGCCGACGTCCTCGACCGCCGGACCCGTATCGGCCTGGTGAAGGCGGACGCCGAGCGGGCCCGGAAGGCGGTCGAGGAGATCCTCGGGGAGATCGCCGCAGAGTAGGAGGTCGCCGTGTAGCGGCGAGTGACTCTGGAACAGCGGACCGCCGCGCAGTAGCGGATCGCCACTGCGCGGCGGATCGCCACGGAGGGTCAGTCGGCCTGGACCGCAGGACGGTCGGCGGCCGACCGGCCGCGGACGGCGGAGAGCACGGCGGCGAGCACCATGATGCCCGTCAGGGTGTAGAACGCCGTGCTCAGGCCGCTGGTGAAGGCCTCCGCGTCCGCCCCGTGCAGGCTGGTGGTGCCGACGAAGACGGCGAAGGCCGTACTTCGCGGCACCGCGTGCGCGGCGACGAGGATCGCGACGGTGAAGGAGAACACCATGCCGACGCTGGCGAAGGTCCGCAGCACGCCGGAGGCGATCCCCAGCCGCTCGGGCGGGGCGGCTTTCATCACGGCCGAGCTGTTGGCCGCGTAGAAGAAGCTCCCGCCAATCATGATCACCGCATTGCCGACCGCCGGCAGCCACAGGCCGCTGCCGGTGGTCATCTGGGCGAACAGCAGCAGCGCGACTACCGAGATGCCCAGCCCGGCGGTCGCCGGCACCACCGGCCCCAGCCGGTCGGCGATCCGCCCGGTGTACGGGCCGACCAGTGCGCCGACCAGGTAGCCCGGCACCAGCAGCAGCGAGGCGGTGATCGGGCTCAGCCCGCGCGGCCCCTGCAGATACATGATCACCAGGAACAACACGGCGAAGCTGCCCAGGCTCTGCAGCATCGAGGCCAGCAGCGAGGGCGTCATCGCGGGGATCCGGAACAGCGATAGGTCCAGGGTCGGTTCCGGGTGCCGCAGTTCGATGAGCGCGAACACCCCGAGCACCGCCACGCCCCCGGCCAGGGCGCCGATCTGCGCGGTGTTCGGCGGCTCGACGGCCAGTTGGGTCATCGCCCAGCTGATGCCGAAGACGCCCAGCCCGAGGGTGGCCATACCCAGCGGGTCCAGCCGCCGCCGCACCCGCTCGCCCCGGTCCCGCAGCACCCTCGCCGCCAGAGCCAGCGCGACCAGGCCGACCGGCAGGTTGATCCAGAAGATCCACCGCCAGGACACGTACGTCACGATGACCCCGCCAAGCAGCACGCCCAGCACCGAACCCAGCGAGAACACCAGCGCGTTGAGCCCGTAGGCGCGGCCGCGCTCCTGCGGCGGGTACAGCTCGGAGATGACGGCGCCGCTGTTGGCGGCGATCAGCGCCGCGCCGAGCCCCTGGACGACGCGGAAGCCGATCATGGCCGGCGCGTTCCAGGCGAGCGCGCAGAGCACCGAGCCGATGGTGAAGACGACGAACCCGGCCTCGTACATCCGCACCCGGCCGTACATGTCGCCGAGCCGGCCCACCTGGGTGGCGAGGACGGTGACCACCAGCAGGTAGGCCACCACCACCCAGGTCACCGAGGTCAGCGAGATGTCCAGGTCGTGCTGGATCTCCGGGAGGGCGAGCACCACGATCGTGCTGTCGATCGCGGCGATCAGCACCCCGATCATCACCACCAGCATGCCCAGGCCGCGGCGTGGCGGGGCCTGCGCCGGGGCGGGAGTGCGCAGTAAGGCGCTGTCCCCGCTCCGGCCGGCCGTACTGTCACGCATGGTCGGGCCCGTCGCCGCCCTCCGGCAGGTCCTCGGCCGGCTGGTCCTTGGCCGGCGCTTGGAGGTTCCAGAGTCGGCCGTCGGGGTCGCGGACGGTCGCCAGCCTGGTCCCGAAATGGGTGTCTTCGAACGGGGTCACCACCTCCACGCCGTCGGCGGCCCGGAAGGCGTCGGCGTCGGCCACCTTCAGCACCAGCTGCAGCGGGGTCTCGCGGTCCGCGGGGACCTCGGAGATGAAGATGGTGGGCCCGTCGCCGTTGCGCAGCTGGCCCGAGTTGTGGCCGGTCTCGAACTCCAGCTCGTAGCCCAGGCTCTGGAAGAACTTCGCGGCCTTGCCCCAGTTGTGGGTCTCCATGAACACGGCTTCGATGCCTTGGGTCGTCATCTCAGTCCTCCTTGGTGGATTCATCGGACGGCTGCTCGGGGGTGGGGGCATCGAGGTAGGCGCGTAGCGCCGCGGCGACCAGCGCCGAGAGCGACAGCTCCTCCTCGATGGCGCGGAACTTGACCTGCTTGATCAAGCCGACCGGCAGGTACACGTTGAACTGCTTCACATCGTCGTCTCCCACGGGGAGACACTAGCACTTTAGCTTGCTAGCAAGGTAGCTGCGCGGAACTTCGGCGCGTTTCGGCGCGGTCCTCGGACGGTGTTCGGCGAGGGTGGCCGGAGGTCAGCGTGCCCGGGGGAAGGGGGCGAGGTCCGGCTCGACCCAGGCGGTGCGTGCCCGCTCGCCGGCCAGGGTCTCGGGCCGGTAGTGGCGGGCGAGCAGGTCCCGGTCGAGCAGCTCGGGGTGGCGGGCGGCGAACTCCTCGAAGTCGCCCGCGCCGTCGGCGTGCTGGGCCATCAGCTCGACCCAGGCCCGGGTCATGGTGACGTGGAACTTCTGCGGCGCCCCGGCCTTGGCGGCAGTGCGCCGGATGCCCTCGCCGATGAGGTCGAGCGCGGCGGTGGCACCGTGGCGGCGGACGGCGAGCCAGGTGAGCCGGACGTGCTGGCGGTGGCCGAAGCGCTCGGCGTCGGCCATCACCTCGCGCAGCAGCCCATCGAAGGCGTCGGGGGCGGTGGGGGAGGTCATGTGGAGGCCTTCGCGCAGGGGGTGGAAGTGGACGGAGGATTGTAGGTTTTCGGGCTTTTCGTCCGCAAACCACCGCTGCGGGCGGCTTCAGCGCGCGGTGTGCTCCGGCATCGGCTGCTCGCCGCCCGCGACCGCCAGCACGCAGGCGAGCGGGTGGTCCGCCCGGCCCGTGCGGTCGAGGGTGACGGCGAGCGGCTGCGGCGGATCCTCGGGCAGCTGGCCGGAGAGCGTCAGCGGGTAGCTGCCGTGGCCGTGGACGCGGTGGAAGGCGCACTCCTTGCCGTCCACCAGCAGCTCGGTCTCGGTGATCCAGCCGGAGCGGACGTTGACGGTGACGGAGTGTCCGGCCCAGTCGACGTGGAAGCTGTACCGCTGGCGCATGGGAACCTCCCGCGAGGGCCTCGCATCAGGGCGAGTCCGCCGAGGCGAACGGAACGGCCGGAGCCAGTCTAGGGCGGCCGCCGCCCGGGGTGCGATGCGGATCATCATCGACGACGTGAGGTGAGGCGGCGGTTCCCGTTCCCGTCCCTGAGAAATCCCCGGGGCAGGGCCCGTCTGCAGGCGGATTCTCGCGATCTCTACAGTGCTGTAGATTCGTCCGCAGGGAGAGATCCGAGGAGGGCATTGTGGGAGTTTCGCTGGCCAAGGGCGGCAACGTCTCGCTGAGCAAGGAGGCGCCCGGTCTGAGCGCCGTGATCGTGGGTCTCGGCTGGGATGTGCGCACCACCACCGGGGCCGACTACGACCTGGACGCCAGTGCGCTGCTGTGCAACGCGCTCGGCAAGGTGGTCTCGGACCAGCACTTCGTCTTCTTCAACAACCTGCGCAGCCCGGAGGGTTCGGTCGAGCACAGCGGCGACAACCTGACCGGTGGCGGCGACGGCGACGACGAGCAGATCAAGGTCGACCTGGCCCGGGTGCCGGCGGACGTCGCCAAGGTCGTCTTCCCGGTGTCGATCTACGACGCCGACGCCCGGCTGCAGAACTTCGGCCAGGTCCGCAACGCCTTCATCCGGATCGTCAACCAGGCCAACGGCCAGGAGATCGCTCGCTACGACCTGAGCGAGGACGCCTCCACCGAGACCGCGATGGTCTTCGGCGAGCTGTACCGCAACGGCGCCGAGTGGAAGTTCCGCGCCATCGGCCAGGGCTACGCCTCCGGCCTGCGCGGCATCGCCACCGACTACGGCGTGAACGTCTGATCCACGCAGTGATCTGAGGGGGGGGTCGGCGGCGTCCGGCCGAGTCGACTGAGCCGGTCCGCCCGGGTGCACCGGCTCAGTCGGTCCGTCCGAGCGCGTGGCCGCCGAAACCCCCGCTGCCGGTGAGCTGTTCCCGCCACCAGGCGGTCATCGCCGGCTCGTCCATGGTCGACCAGTCCGGCGCCTCGGTGACCTGTGCCCGGCCGAGCGTGCGGCCCAGGTCCACCAACGCCAGCCCGGCCGCGCTGGTGTCACGGTCGTACTCGGCCAGCAGGGACGACCAGGACCCGTCGTCGAGCCGTCGCCCGGCCTGCTCGAAGGCGTGCGCGTCCTGCAGCGCCTTCACCGCGCCGCTGGTGTTGTGCGGGCGGACGATGGTCGCCGCGTCGCCGCCGATGAGCAGTCGGCCGGCCGTTCGGCGCGGGGTCGCCAGGTCGTAGACGGGCTGCAGCAGGGTCCGTTCGCGCGGAGTCAGCGCGACCACGCCGGCCCAGTACGGCGGCAGGTGCCGCCGTGCGAACCGCCGGAGCCCGTCCAGCTGTCCGTCGGTGAGGGAGCCCGCCGCGACGGCGGTCGGGCCGTCCAGGCGCAGCCAGTCCGGGGTGGGCGTGTAGAAGACCCAGTTCACCTGGGTGCTCCCGGGGGCGAGTCCGGGGATGCGGTAGATCACGACCTGGCCGCCGCGGTAGCAGACGGTGATGCACTCCTCCTCGGGCCAGACCGAGGCCCCACCGGGCAGTTCGGCCAGCAGCGCGGAGTCGTAGCTGCCGCGCCAGCACACGTACCCGGCGTATTCGGGCACGGCCTGCGGGCAGACGGCCGCGCGGACCACCGATCGGTAACCGTCCGCACCGATCACCAGGTCGTACGGCGTACGGGTGCCGTCCGCCGATTCGACCCACCCGCCGGCGTGGTCGCCGCCGACCGCCGCGACGGTGGTGTCCAGCCGGTACTCCACCGTGTCGGGTGTCCGTTCCCGCAGGGCCTGCCAGAGCACGGCCCAGTGGTGGGAGTGGAACGGGAACGGTTGGGCCCAGAGCAGCCGCCCGCGCCCGTCCGGGCCGTCGCCCCCGCCGGCCGGCTCCCGGGTGACCCAGCTGCGCACGGTGAGGCGGTGGCGGCGGGTGTCCGGGGCGAGGTGTCCGGCGTCGACCAGTTCGGCGAAGCGGTCGTCGTGGGTGCAGATTCCCAGGCCGCGGTCCTCCAGTCGACCGGGGCTGCGCTCCAGCACCACGACCCGTTCCGCGCCCAGCCGGGCGGCGGCGCCGGCGAACGCGCTTCCGGCGATGCTGCCCCCGACCACGGCCACCGAGCCCTGCACGGTCGCCCCCTCTCACGAGTCCCGCGACGTCGGAACACGACGATACGCCGCCCGGCGGGGGCGCGGGGGCGGTACGGCGCCCTCCCGCGCTTCCGCCTGCGCTTGCCCCGTGCCCGGCTATGCAACTAGTTGCATAGCACCTCGACCGTCCCCTACTCTGCGGTAACAATCCCCACTGGCCGCCCCTTCAGGAGACGTCGATGAGCTCCACGCCCGGCAGCAGCCGCTACCCGCACCTGCTCAGCCCGCTCGACCTCGGCTTCACCACCCTGCCCAACCGCGTGATCATGGGCTCGATGCACGTCGGCCTGGAGGAGGCCCCCGGCGGCTACGAGCGGATGGCCGCCTTCTACGCCGAGCGCGCCCGCGGCGGCGTCGGCCTGATCGTCACCGGTGGCATCGCCCCCAACGAGGCCGGGCGCCCCTGGGAGGGCGGCGCGATGCTGACCACCGAGGAGGAGGCCGACAAGCACCGGGTGGTCACCGACGCCGTGCACGCCGCCGGCGGGAAGATAGCCCTGCAGATCCTGCACTTCGGCCGCTACGCCTACCACCGCGACCTGGTCGCCCCCAGCGCCCTGCAGGCCCCGATCAGCCCCTTCGTCCCCAACGAGCTCACCGCCGAGCAGGTCGAGCAGACCGTCGAGGACTTCGCCCGCTGCGCCGAACTCGCCCGGCGGGCCGGCTACGACGGCGTCGAGATCATGGGTTCCGAGGGCTACCTGATCAACGAGTTCATCGTCGCCGCCACCAACCGCCGCGAGGACGAGTGGGGCGGCCCGTACGAGCGCCGGATGCGCTTCCCGGTGGAGATCGTCCGCCGGGTCCGCGAGCGGGTCGGCGAGGACTTCATCATCGTCTACCGGCTCTCCATGCTCGACCTGGTGCCCGGCGGCTCCACCCTCGACGAGGTGATCCAGCTCGCCCAGGCCGTCGAGGCCGCCGGCGCGACCGTCATCAACACCGGCATCGGCTGGCACGAGGCCCGCATCCCCACCATCGCCACCTCCGTGCCGCGCGGCGCCTTCGCCTGGGTCACCAAGCGGGTGATGGGTAAGGTCGGCATCCCGCTGGTCACCACCAACCGCATCAACACCCCGGAGGTCGGCGAGCAGTTGCTCGCCGACGGCTGCGCCGACCTGGTCTCGATGGCCCGCCCGCTGCTCGCCGACGCCGACTTCGTCGCCAAGGCGCGCGACGACCGCGCCGACGCCATCAACACCTGCATCGGCTGCAACCAGGCGTGCCTGGACCACACCTTCAGCCTCCAGATCACCTCCTGCCTGGTGAACCCCCGCGCCTGCCACGAGACCGAACTCGTGCTCTCCGCCACCAAGTCGCGCAAGCGCATCGGCGTCGTCGGAGCCGGACCGGCCGGGCTCGCCTTCGCCGTCTCCGCCGCCGAACGCGGCCACGACATCACCCTGTTCGACGCCGCCGAGGCCGTCGGCGGGCAGCTGAACATCGCCCGGCGCATCCCCGGCAAGGAGGAGTTCGACGAGACGCTGCGCTACTACCGCACCCGGCTGGCCGAGTTGGCCGTCACCCAGCGCCTCGGCGCCGTCGTGACCGCCGAGCAGCTCGCCGCCGAGGGCTTCGAGGAGATCGTCCTCGCGACCGGTGTCACGCCCCGAACTCCCGTCGACATCCCGGGAATCGACCACCCCAGCGTGCTCGGCTACCTGGACGTGCTGCGCGACGGTGCCGCCGTCGGCGAGCGGGTCGCCATCCTCGGCGCGGGCGGGATCGGCTTCGACGTGGCCGAGTTCCTCACCGACCAGGGCGACGAGGCGAGCCTCAACCCGCCGGTGTTCCAGGCCAAGTGGGGCATCGACCCGGAGTACCGCGAGCGCGGCGGACTCCGCACCCCCGAGCGTCCGAAGCCCCCGCGCAGCGTCCACCTGCTGCAGCGTAAGACCACCAAGGTCGGCGCCGGGCTCGGCAAGACCACCGGTTGGATCCACCGCACCGAGCTCAAGCACCGCGGCGTCGCCATGGTCGCCGGCGCGAGCTACGACCTGATCGACGACGCCGGGCTGCACTTCACCGTCGACGGCGAGCGCCAACTCCTGCCCGTGGACACCGTGGTGCTCTGCACCGGCCAGGAGCCGCGCCGCGACCTGTACGAGGCGCTGCGCGAGCTCGGGGTGGCGGCGCACCTGATCGGCGGCGCCGACGTGGCCGCCGAGCTGGACGCCAAGCGGGCGATCAAGCAGGGCACCGAGCTGGCCGCGAGCATCTGACCCCAGGTGGCCGGGCCACCGCCCGGCGTCCCGCCCGCAGCGCACCGCGCTGCGGGCGTCTTCGCCGGTTGCCCGCCATCGGGCAACGGCACATTCTCGCTGCCGGAGACGCCGGGAGGGGCGGCCCCGTCCGTGGAGCCGGACGGGCCTCAGGCCGGTTCGAACGTCGTGCTCCGCACCAGTGCCCGCGCCTGCGGCCCGTCCATCGGGTGCGCGAACAGGTACCCCTGCCCCAGCGGGCACCCCATGGCCGCGAGCAGGTCGCGCTGGTCGGGGTGTTCGATGCCCTCGGCGATGACCTGGACGTCGAGCGTGTCGGCGATCCGGGCGATGCCCTCGACCAGGGCGTACTGCTGGGCGGAGTGGCCGAGGCCGTCGATGAAGGACTTGTCGATCTTCAGGACGGAGATGGGGAACTCCCGCAGGTACGACAGCGACGAGTAGCCGGTTCCGAAGTCGTCGATGGCGAGGCCGACGCCGAGGCCGCCGAGGGTCGCCATGTCGGCGCGCAGGCGGTCGTCGCGGCGCATCAGGACGGACTCGGTGAGCTCCAGGACCAGGGTGTGCGGGTCGATCCCGGAGGTGTCCAGCGCGTGGTGGACGACCTCCAGGAAGCCGGCGTCGCGGAACTGGCGGGCGGAGACGTTGACGTTGACCCGCAGCGGGGGCCGTCCGGCGGCGGCGCGGGCGGCGGAGCTGGTGGCGTGCCAGGCGGCGGCCTCCTGGGCGGCGCGTTCCAGGACCCAGGCGCCGAGCGGGACGATCTGGCCGCTCTCCTCGGCGAGGGCGATGAACTCGTCGGGCAGCACCATGCCGCGCCGGTCGTGCGGCCAGCGGACCAGGGCCTCGAAGCCGACCAGGTCGCCCGTGCTCAGGTCGACGATCGGCTGGTAGTACAGCTGGAAGGCCGATTCCGCGATGGCCAGGTCCAGGTTCTCGTTCAGCTCGTGCCGCTCGACCAGCCCGGCCTGCAGGGCGGGCTGGTAGTGGCACCACTGGCGGCGCCCGGCCGCCTTGGCCGAGTAGAGCGCGAGGTCGGCGTGGGTGAGCAGTTCGGCCGCGTCCAGGCTGTCCTCGGTGGTCGCCACGCCGACGCTGGCGTTGACCCGGACCGCGCCCGCGCTGAGCTTGAACGGTTCGGCGAACACCGCCAGCACCCCGGCCGCGACGGTGTCCACGTCGGTGGGGCAGAGCGCGTCCTCGACCAGCACCGCGAACTCGTCGCCGCCGAGCCGGGCGGCGGTGTCCGAGCTGCGCAGCGCGGTGGAGATCCGCAGCGAGACGGCGACCAGCAGTTCGTCGCCGACCGCGTGGCCCTGGGTGTCGTTGACCACCTTGAAGTCGTCCAGGTCGATGAAGAGCACCCCGGTGACGGCCCCGCTGCGCTCGCCGCGGGAGAGCGCGTGGCCGACCCGGTCCTGGAACAGCACCCGGTTGGCGAGGCCGGTCAGCGAGTCGTGGAAGGCCCGGTGGGTCAGCTCGCGCTCCATCCGGCGCTGCTCGGTCACGTCGCGCAGGGTCAGCACCAGCCCGCCGACGGTCGGGTCCTCGCGCAGGTCGGTGTAGCGGACCTCGACCTCGATCGGGGTGTGGTCCTGGCGCAGCAGTCGCCAGTGCTCGCGCGGCTGGTCGCCCCGGGGCGGGTCGGCCGGGCCGCGCATCCGGGCCAGCGCCTTGCCGACCGCCCGGCTGTCCTCGGGCGGGACGAGGTCGGTGAGCAGGGCGCCGTCCAGGCTCGGGTAGCCGAGCACCCGCTCGGCGGAGGAGGAGGCGTAACGCACGCCGTCGTCCTCGTCGAGGATCAGGATGACGTCGCCGGCGTTCTGCACCAGGGTGCGGAAGTACAGCTCGCTGTTGCGCCGGGTGACCTCCTGGCTCAGCACCACCCGCTCGACGGCCAGCGCGGCCTGGGCGGCCAGGATCTCCAGGGAGCCCCAGAGGCTGGTCAGCTCCTGCTCGGTGCCGGTGACCACCAGTGCGCCGATCACCGGGTCGCCGGAGGGACGCTCGGCCAGGGTGAGCGGGCAGACCAGGGCGGAGGGCATCCGGCCCAGGTGGTCGGGGAGGTTGACGGACCCGACGGGCAGCAGCCGGGTCTCGCGGTCGGCGGCGAGGGCGAGCACCTCGTCGTCGGCGTCCGACGGCGCGGGGTGGTGGTGCGCCGGATCCTGCCCGGCGTGCCGCACGTGCAGCACACCCGACCCGGCCCCCGAACCGCTCCCCGATGCGGCGCCGGAGTCGGTGACGGCGAGCAGGGCGACGTGCCCGGGCTCGGAGGGCATCAGGGCGCAGGCGGCGGACTGGACGGCGTCCGCGACCTCCGGCACGGTGACGGCCGCCGTGAGCCGGGCGCCCGCCTCGCGCAGCGCCCGTTCCCGGGCCACCGCCTGGCGTCGGGCGACCACGACGACGGCCAGTCGGGCCAGCACCAGCAGGTAGAGAAGGGCGGAGAAGGCGCCGATCACGCCCGCGTTGCTGGTGTTCCCGGCCAGTGACTCGATGATCAGGATGGCGGGCGCGATGAGCGAGGCGAGGGTGAGCAGGGTGAGCCGGGAGGCGGAGAGGTCCGGCTGCTGGGTGGGGACCGGTCTGGTCAGCTCGACCATCGAGGGGTGCAGCGCGGCCGCGCCCCAGGCGGCGTAGAAGGCGGCCCAGCCGAGCTCCACGCCGGTGCCGATCTGCCAGGTGCCGTGCAGCTGGATCAGCCCGTAGAGGGTGTCCGCGGTGAGCAGGCCGAGGGCGCCGACGGTGAGCAACTGCAGCGAGCGGGAGTTGCCGCCGCGCGGGGTCAACAGTCGCAGCAGCAGGGCGAGCACGACCACGTCGCCGAGCGGGTAGGCGATCGAGACGGCCTTCTGGAACCAGGAGAGGTCCGGGTTCCGGGCGTACGGGAGGATCAGGTAGATCCAGACCAGCAGGGCGAGGCCGAGGGTGATGATCAGCGCGTCCAGCAGTCCGGCGCGGTCCTGACGGGCCGTTCGCCAGCGGATGAAGCCGAGCAGGCCGACCGCGTACAGCAGGAACTCGGTGAGGTAGAAGCCGTCGGCGACGGACGGGAACGGGTTGTCGAGGTGCAGGATGTCGAGCTGGAGGGCCTGCACCGCCTCGCCCGTGGTGAAGCTCAGGTTGGCCAGCGCCAGGAGGTACCAGAACAGCGGGTGCCGGGGGCGATTGAGCCGGACGCCGACCACGATGGCGGCGACGCCGCCCAGGCCCATGCCCGTCCACCAGATGATCCGCAGCCCCGGGTCGGCGTAGTAGATGCCGGTGAACAGCACCATCCAGAACAGGTAACAGGCCATCAGGCGTTGTCGCCGGCGAGTCAACGAGGCTACCTCCTGCACGACATCACCCCGCCGGTCGGGCGGGGGAGTTCGGGCGAGGGCGGGCTGTGCGCCAAGGGATCGGTGGTGGATCGGCCCACGGGCAACCGTCGTCCGGTGATTTTCCGCAACGGACGTTCTCGGGGTGCCGTGAGTGCGTATAGTCGGAAATGTCGCACCTCCCAGCATTCTGCCGCTTCAGCACGAGGTCAAGCCGGTGGACGACGCAGCGGACAGCGCACAGGGCGTACGAACGGATGTGGGCTCCGGACGTCACGCCGTGGTGCGGAACGACGACGGCCAGTATGCGATCTGGCCGGGGGACTTGACCCTGCCGGGCGGTTGGCGCCCGGTGTACGGGCCGGCCGGGCGGGTCCAGTGCCGGGCCTGGGTGGAACGGGAATGGCGGGGGGCCGGGACTCCGGCGACCCGGGCCGGGTTCGCACAGACGGTGCACGGGCTGTTCCGGGCGCGGGCGGCGCACGACCCGGAGGCGGTCGCGGTGGTGGGCGCGGGGGCGGGCCAGGAGACCACCCTCAGTTACCGCGAGTTGGACGAGCGCAGCGACCGGCTGGCGGGAGCGCTGCGGGCGCACGGGGTGGAGACGGGGCAGGTGGTGCCGGTCTGCCTGGGGCGAAGTCCGGAGCTGGTGGTGGCCTGGCTCGGGGTGCTCAAGGCGGGTGGGGCGTTCCTGCCGCTGGACCCGGCGCACCCGGAGCGGCGGCTCGCGGTGCTGGTGGCGGACTGTGGGGCCCGGGTGGCGGTCACGGACGGCCGCGCATTCGACGGCGTGGAGTCGCTGGGGCCGGATGCCGCCGGGGAGTCGGTCCCGGACGACAGCGCCACTCCGGACGATCTCGCCTACCTGATCTACACCTCCGGCACCACCGGACGCCCCAAGGGCGTGCCGGTCACCCACCGTTCGCTGGTGTTCACCCTCGACCGGGTGATCCACGCCTACGGTCTGGAGCCCGGTGAGCGGGTGCTGCAACTGGCCGCGCTGGGGGCGGACACCGCGCTGGAGCAGGTGTTCTCCGCGCTGCTCCCCGGGGCCGCAGTGGTCCTCGGCGGCGAGGGCGGGACCTGGGCGCCCACCGAGCTCGTCCGGCGGCTGCCCCGGCTCGGCCTGGCCGTCGCCGACTTCACACCCGCGTACTGGCACCACCTGCTCGACCTGCTGCCGCCCGGCGGCCCCGGACCGGAGGGCCTGCGGCTGGTGGTGGTCGGCGGGGACGTGGTGCACGCCGACGACTGCCGCACCTGTCTGCACCGGCTGCCGGGGGTGCGGCTGCTCCACGCGTACGGCGTCACCGAGGCCGCCGTGACCTCCCTGCTCTGCGAGGTCACCCCGGATCTGCTGGACACCCCGACCTCCCCGGTGCCGATCGGGCGGCCGCTGCCCGGCGTGCGGGTGCACGTGCTGGACGAACGGCTGCGGCCGGTCCGGCCCGGCGAGAAGGGCGAGATCCACCTCGGCGGGCCCGGCCTCGCCCGCGGCTACTGGCGGCAGGTCGGGCTCACCGCCGAGTCCTTCCTGCCCGACCCGTACGCGCCGGTGCCGGGCGAGCGGATGTACCGCACCGGTGACGCCGGGCGCTGGCGGGCGGACGGGCGGCTGGAGCTCCTCGGACGCCTCGACGAGCAGGTGAAGGTGCGCGGGCACCGGGTCGACCCGGCCGAGATCGAGGCCGTCCTGGCCGCCCACCCGGACGTGCGGCAGGCCAGGGTCGCCGCCGACGGCAGCGCTCCGGACGGCAGCCGGATCCTCACCGCCTACTACACCCTCGGCGACCCGGCGCTGCGCCCCGAGCGGATCCGGGCGTTCCTCGCGGAGCGGCTGCCCGAGTACCTCGTCCCGGCGGAGTTCGTGCCGTTGGAGGCCATGCCGCTCACGGCGGCCGGGAAGGTCGACCGGCGCCGGCTGCCGTACGCCCCGGTGTGGGCGGCCACCACCGGAGAACCGGGCAGCGCAGAACCGAGCGGCGCAGAACCGAGCGGCGCAGAACCGAGCGCCGGAGAACCGGGCAGCGCAGAGCCGAGCGCCGTGGAGGCTGCCGTCGGGCAGCTGTGGGCGGAGCTGCTCGGCGCCGAACGCGTCGGCCTCGACGACGACTTCTTCGCCCTCGGCGGCACCTCGCTGCTCGCCATGGAGATGCTCGCCCGGGCGCGTCTGATGTTCGGCCTCGACGTCACCCACGTTCGCACCCTCACCCGGGCACTGCTCCGCTCGCCCGTGCTGCGCGCGTTCACGGCCGCGCTGCAGACCGCCCGCGCGGGCGGCGCCGAGTTCTCGGAGGCCGCCGTCGACTGGTACGCCGAGGCCCGACTCACCCACGCCGTCCAGCAGTCCTGGAGCCCGGCGCCCTGCCGGGCCGAGCCCGCCGAGATCCTGCTCACCGGTGCCACCGGCTTCTGCGGAGCGCACCTGCTGCGCGCCCTGCTCGCCACCACCGGGGCGCGCATCCACTGCCTGGTCCGCGCCCCGGACGAGGAACACGCGATGGAGCGGCTGCGCGCCACCCAGCAGCGCTTCCTGCGGCACGACCTCGTGGACTCCCGGGTGGTGCCGCTGGTCGGCGACCTCGCCACCCCCGGGCTCGGCCTGATCATCCCTCAGTTCGACTGGCTGGCCGGGCGCCTGGACGCGGTGTACCACCTCGGCGGGCTGGTCAACTTCCTCTACCCGTACCACCAGCTGCACGCGCCCAACGTCGGCGGCACCCGGGAGATCGTCCGGCTCGCCGGACACAGCCGGGGCATACCCGTGCACTACCTCTCCACCCTCGCCGTGCTCGCCGGGTTCGGCTCCGCCGGAGTCCGGGAGGTCACCGAACGCACCCCGCTCGCCCACCCCGAACGGCTCGGCGTCGGCTACGTCGAGAGCAAGTGGGTCGCCGAGCGGCTGCTGCACAACGCGGCGGCGGACGGTCTGCCGGTCACCGTCCTGCGCACCAACGACGTCACCGGCGACCTCGCGGCCGGGGCGATGAACACCGGCACCGAACTCTGCGCGCTGATCAAGTACTTCGCCGACAGCGGCACCTACCCGGACGTGCGACTCCCGTTGGACTTCGTCCCGGCCGACCGCTTCAGCCGCGCGGTCGCCCACATCACCGCCCACGCACCCGCCGACGGCGAGGTCTACCACCTCACCTCGCCCCGACCGGCCGGGCTCGACGACCTCGCGGACCGGCTCCGGGCGCGCGGCCACCGGATCGCCGAACTGCCGTACCGGGGCTGGGTACAGCGCCTGGTCCGGTTCGCCGCCGCGCACCCGACCCACCCGATCACACCGTTCGTACCGCTGTTCGTGGACCGGGCACCGGGAACGGAACTGTCCATCAGCGAACTGTACTTCCCACCGGTGTTCCCGCGGTTCGACCGGGCGAACGCGGAGGCGGCGCTGGAGGGGAGCGGGATCGAACTGCCGGACGTGGACGCCGGGTTGCTGGACCACTACCTGGGGCGGCTGGAGGCGCAGGGGTTCCTCTGAGTGCCTTCGACCGGCTGGGCGCCCAACTCGGGCCCGGAGAACGGCCGGTGGCCTTCGGCGGCGCGCTCGGACCGGTGGAGCTGCTCGCGGCGTACCGGCGCGGCCTGTTCCCGCTGCCGGCGGCCGACGTGTACGCCCGCGCGTACAACGAGGCGCTGTACGGGGAGGCGGTCGAGTCGGGCGAGTTGCCGGTGCTGCCCGGCGGGGCGGACCCCTACGCGCTGGCGTGGTGGTCGCCGGACCCGCGGCCGGTGCTGCGCCCCGACGCCGTGCGGCTGCCGCGCCGGCTCGCCCGGCGGCTGCGCGGCGCGGCGCGGTGGTCGACGACCGCCGACCAGGCCTTCGGTGTGGTGCTCGACGCCTGTGCCGAAGGGCGTGAACCGGCCTGGCTCACAGTGGAGTTGGCCGAAACGCTGACAGAGCTGAACGCGCAGGGCGTGGCGCACAGTGTGGAGGTGTGGGAGGGGGAGGAGCTGGTCGGCGGGGTGTTCGGGGTGGCCGTCGGGTCGGTGCTGAGCCTGGACTCGATGTTCCACCGCCGTCCGGACGCCGCCCGGGTCGCGGTCGCCGACCTCGGGGCCCGGTTCGGCGCGGCGGGCGGGCGGCTGCTGGACGCCCAGTGGGACGGGCCGTACATCCGCAGCCTCGGCGCGGAGCCGATGGCGCGCTCCCGCTACCTCGCCGAGCTGGCCGGATCCGCGTCGACCGGCCCGCTGACGGGCGATCGGCTGCCCGTGGCGCGGCTCGTTTGACCTGCGGTTCCGCGCCGCCTTGGCCTGTCTTCGACAAACATATTCCTCGTCAGTAACATAGCGTTGCGTGTTCAAACCCTCGATAGGCAGGGCCGCGCCCGCCGCCCTGCTCACCCTCATCCTCGCCGGAACGGCCGCGTGCGGGCCGACCAGCCCGAGCACCACCCCGCAGGCCGCCGTCGAACCGGCCGCCGCCACCGGCACCGCCGCCGGCACCAGCGCGACCGCCGCCGGGGGCAGCCCGGCCGCCGCCGCGGCCGGCGGCACTGCGCGCGCCCGCGCCGGAACCCCGGCCTCGGCCAGCCCGTCCACGGGCACCGCGCAGGTCACCACCGCGCCGGCCGACGACAAGCAGGCCGCGATCGGCAGCCCGGGCAAGGACGGCGGCGCCGTCACGGCCGCCACCAAGGCTCTCCAACTCACTTCGTACGACCCGGGGAAGGGCACGGCCGTCCTGACGGCCTCGGGCCCGACGGCCTCCCCGACCGCCTCGCCGACGGCCTCCCCGACCGCCTCGCCGACTGCCTCGCCGACGGCCTCGTCCTCGGCCGCTCCCTCGGCGTCCGCCACTGCGGCCCCCAGCGCGTCCGCCACCGCCACCGCTGCGGCCGCCGCCGTCCAGCCCGGCCAGCTGATCGCCAGCCCGCCCACCGCCGCCGCGCCGCAGGGCGCGCTGGTCGCCGTCACCGGCGTCAACCAGGGCGCGGGCAACACCCTCAACCTGACCACCCGCCCGGCCACCCTCTCCGAGCTGCTCGGCGGCACCGAGGCGGACGGCCAGGTCCCGGTCGACGTCCACGGCATCAAGGTCACGCCGCTGGTCAAGGACCTCAAGGCGACCGTCGGCGCCGACCTCAACGGGGTGAAGGCGGACGCCTCCGGCACCCTGGAGGTCAACGTCAAGGCCCCCGTGCCGCTGCCCGAGGGCGCGAGCCTGGACGCCTCCGGCTCCCTCCAGCTGCACCCGGCCGTCCACTTCGCCTACCACGGCGCGCAGGCCGGCAGCCCGCGCACCGCGTCCATCGGCTTCGACCTGGGCGCCCACGCGCAGTGGAAGGTCACCGGCGACGTCGCCCGCAACACCGGAGCCGCGCCGATCCGGGTGCCCTTCGCCAAGCTGCAGGCCAGCCCGGTGCTGACCGTCGCGGGCCTGCCCGTGGTGGTCAACCTCGGCCTCACCTGCTACTTGGAGGTCAGCGCCGACGGCCAGGTCCACCTGGAGACCGAGCAGGACGCCGCCGGCACCTGGACCGTCCGCGCCGACTACACCGGCGGCAAGGGCTGGACCTCGTCCACCAACGCCGACACCAAGGTCTCCCCGGTCCACGTCCGCCTCAACGGCAAGGCCGCCGTCCGCGCCGCCCTCGGCGCCGAGGTCAGCGTCGGCCTGTACGACACCGTCGGTGTCGAGGCCACCGTCGCCCCCTACCTGAGCGCCAAGGCCGAGGGCTCCCTCGCCGTGGACCTCCCCGGCAACGGTCCGCAGGTCCAGGGCAGTTGGGCTCTGGTCGGCGGCATCGACCTGAACGGCGCGCTGACCGCCCACCTGAAGATCTTCGGTACCCCGATCATCGAGGGCAAGCTCCCGCTGCCGCCGTTCCACAAGGAATGGCCCCTGCTGACCGGCTCGGCGTCCCTGCCGTCCCCGCGTCCGAGCAGCACCTGATCAATCACAGCTGAGACGAGGAGTGGGGAGTCGGCCGGGGCGCCATCCCCCACCACATTAGTTGTGGGGGGCGGGGGCAGTCCGCGATCGCCGGGGAGACCGGGGTGCACAAAGATAGGAAGAGCCTCGGGGGGGGGCAG
>NZ_JBIRFA010000025.1:76868-132569 GCF_044327205.1 Kitasatospora sp. NPDC018058
CAGTCGTCTGGCCGCCGGCGCCGGGGGGGGGCCGCCCCGCCCCCCCCGCCTCCCACCCCCCCCACAACACCCCCCGCGGCCCGGGGGGGGGGGGCGGGGGGGGGCCCCCCCCCCCACTCCTCTTTCGTTGTGCGGGCCGGTGTCAGTCCTCGATCGCCTGGTAGACCGTGGTCCAGAAGTCGTGGATCAGCCGCGCCGAGTGCGGGACGGACATCCCGACCTGGGTGAGCACGATGCCGACGAGCCCGTTCTCCGGGTCGGCGTAGGTCGAGGTGCCGCTCCCGCCGTCCCAGCCGAACTGGCCGACGGGCGCGTAGTCGCCGCGGTAGGTGCGCACCGTCATCCCGAAGCCCCAACCGCCGTGCTGGCCCTGGCCGTACGAGAGGTGGACGAATTCGCGGGCCAGAGCGGCGCGGGCGGCGGTCAGCTCGGGCGTGAGGCGGTTGGTGGTCATCAGCTCCACGGCGGGCCGCGACAGGATCCGCTCGCCTCCGTGCATGCCGTGGTTCAGCAGCATCCGGAAGTAGGCGTGGTAGTCGTCGACGGTGGAGACCAGCCCGCCACCGCCGCCCTGGAACGCCGGGGGCTTGCTCCACTGTCCGTCCGCGGGCTCGTCCCCGACGGTGAACGCCCCGGTCTGCGGGTCGGGGGCGTAGAGCGGAGGCAGCCGGTCGATCTTGTCGGCGGGCACGTAGAAGCCGGTGTCCTTCATCCCCAGCGGGTCGAAGATCCGCTCGCGCAGGAAGGTCTCGAACGGCTGGCCGGTGACCCTGGCGACGAGCACGCCGAGGAGGTCGCTGGCGATGTGGTACTGCCAGAACTCCCCGGGCTGGTGCGACAGCGGAAGCGTGCCGAGGCGGCGCATCCACTCGTCCGGCTCGGGCATCGGCGTCGGCAGATTGGGCGTCAGCCCCTGTTCGAAGACCGCGTTCATGATCGGGGTGCCCAGCGCCGTCATATCCATGCCGAGCCCGAAGGTGCTGGTCAGCACGTCCCGAACGGTGATCGGCCGCTTCGCCGGCACGGTGTCGTCCAGGGGGCCGTCGATCCGCTTCAGTACACGGCGGTCGGCGAGTTCGGGCAGCCACTGCTCCACCAGGTCGTCCACCCGCAGCCCGCATTCGTCCAGCAGGACCATCGCGGCCGCCACCGAGACCGGCTTGGACGTCGAGGCCATCCGGAAGATCGTGTCCCGGCGCACCGGCGCGCCACCGTCGTGGCTCATCGTCCCGATTGCTTCGACGTACGTCTCGTCGCCCCGGCTGACGAGGGCGACGACCCCGGGGATCCTCCCGGAGTCGACGTGTCGCGTCAGCACGTCGCGCATCCTGCGCAGCCCTGCTTCCGAGAAGCCGCCGTTGGTCTTGCCCATGATGGATCTCCCCCTGCGTGAGTGTTCGGCAGTTGCTGAACGATTTCGAAGCTACATTGCGTTCATGAATCCGTCAACGAATGCTTGGTGGTCATTGCGCTTGCCAGAATGGGAGAACGGCCAAATATTGCAATGAGTGTGAAGGTGAATGCAATGGTTGATCAGAGTTCATGTTGCAATGAGATGTGAGTGAATGCATACTGCGCAGACCGACGGAGAAGGGGAGAGCTGATGCCCGGAGACAGACTCACCGGCGAGGACCGCCGGCTCATCGCCGAGGGACTGGCCGAGGGGCTCGGCTACACCGGGATCGGCCGACGCCTCGGGCGGCCCGCCTCGACCGTCATGCGGGAGGTCACCCGCAACGGCGGGCCCGAGGGCTACCGGGCGAACCGGGCACAGGAGGCCACCCGGCAACGCGCGCGCCGCCGGAAGCAGGACCTGCCTTCGGCGTCGACGGTTCCCGCCGGCGGCGACGGGCGCGACCCCCAACAGGTCCAGGAGTTCACGGAGTTCTTCACGGCCCTCGTCGAACAGCAGGGGCTGCCCAGGATGGCGGCCAGGGTGCTGACGTGCCTGTGCGTCACCGACTCCGGCGCCCTCACCGCCGCCGATCTGGTCCAGCGCCTCCAGGTCAGCCCGGCGTCCGTCTCGCAGGCCGTCAACGTCCTGGAGCAGCAGGGAATCGTCGGGCGCGAGCGGGCACCCGGCGAGCGCCGCGAGCGCTACGTCATCGACGACGACGTCTGGCTCCGCTCCACCCTCGCCGCGCTGCGGATGAACGACGCCCTGATCGCCGCATCGCGGCGCGGGGCGGAGATCCTCGGCGCCACCACCCCGGCCGGTGCTCGCTTCGAATCCTCCGCGGAGTTCCTCCTCACCATGAGCGAGGCCCTCCAGCAGGTGATGGACCGGTGGCGGCAGCGGGCGGCCGAACGGGAGCGGTGACGTCCGCTACGAGACGCCTGTACGTGCCGCGAGCTCCCGCGCACCGGAGGCCGTCACCGGCCCGTAGAGCAGGGCCGTCAGCGCCCGCAGCGCGGGTCGGCGTACCTCCTGGTACTCCGGCGTGACTCGCGATTTATGTGTTGGAGGGGGCGGAGAGCCGCTGCCGGTCATGGCTGCGACGTGCCGAAGCTTGGTGGCTTCCGCACCAGATCGACCAGTGCAGGAGTGCGTTCAGGGCTGTGATCGGCGGGCTGAACAGTGCGCCGGTCAGGCGGCGGATCTCCGGGACGGTCAGGTCGACCGGGTCTCCGCTTCGGGCCGGACGGTTCGGATCCGCACGTCTGGTCGGCCTCGCGTCGTTGACTGCCGTGGCAGGGAACGCGTCGTGTCGGTGCGGCGTTGCTCCGTTGGCTGTTATGTGTGGCTCCTATGTCACGCCAGTGCCGCGCCGCCGTCTATCGCGAGCGTGGTGCCGGTGACGTAGGCGTTGGACAAGACGAAGAGATAGGCCGCCGCGGCTTCCTCGGCAGTGCCGACACGCCGCGTGAGCAGCTCGGCCCCGGCGCCCTGGAGGAAGGCCTCCGGGTCCGGGACACTGCCGTCCCACAGCTCGGTACGGATCACACCGGGCTGGATCACGTTGACGCGCAGAGGGGCGAGTTCGACGGCGAGTGCCCGGGACAGGGCCTCGATGCCGCCGGTGATACCTGCCGTGAGCACGGTTCCGGACAGGGGGCGGATCGCGAGGACGCCGGAGCTGAAAGTGATTGAGCCGCCGTCGCGCAGTCGCGGTGCAGCGTACTTGGCGGAGAGGAACGCGCCCCAGAACCGGCGCTCGAAGACGGCCCTGGCCTCCTGCGGGGTGGTGTCGACCAACGGCTTGATCAGCAGAGGTTCGCCCGCGGTGTAGACGAGGTGGTCGAACTCCCCGACCTGCTCGAAGAACGCGGCGATGGCGTTGCCGTCGGCGACGTCCAGGCGGCGGCCTTCGGCCGGCTCGCCCAACCGCTTCGTCGCGGCGTCCACGCGGTCCTGATTGCTGGAGGCGACCACGACGTCCGCGCCAGCCGCCGCGGCCTGTTGGGCTACCGCGAAGCCGATGCCGGAGGTTCCACCGATGATCACGATCTTCTTGCCGGCCAGAGACATGGGATCCATTCCTTCGTCGATGCAGTGCCGGGGTTCGGCAACCGCCATGGCAAGAACGTACGCCTCCACATCGAGACGATGAATGACTTAAGATCTTGATTCCCTGTCATATCGTCTCGCCATACGGGCACTAGAGTGGCGCTATGGACATCCTGAGCGACACCCTCGAAGTCCTGCGCACGGGACGCCCGATGGTGACTCGCACCGACGCGCACGCCCCGTGGGCCCTGAAGTTCCAACCCATCTCAGGAGCCGGATTCCACGTGGTCGTGGAAGGGCACTGCCACCTGCTGCCACCGCACGGCCAACCGCTCGCGCTCGGGCCCGGCGACATCGTGTTCCTGCAGCGCGGCAGCGGACACACCCTGTGCGACGTGCCGGGCCGCGATCCGGTGGACTTCGTACCGGAGCGCGTGGACCGTTCCTCGCCGATCGGCCAGGTCACCGTGGACGGACCGGGGCCGCACACGGTGCTGGTGTGCGGCGCGTACGCGATCGACGTTGATCGCCCGCATCCGCTGTTCAGCGATCTACCGGAGGTCATCCACCTCCCTGCGGTTCCGGGCCGCCACCCGGTGCTGCGCTCGGCGGTCGATCAGCTGTGCGCCGAGTTCCACGCGCCGCAGCCGGGCTCGGACGCGGTCGTCACGGCGCTCATCGATCTGCTGCTGCTGTACATCCTCCGGTCGTGGTACGCCGAACTGCCGAAGGAGCGGACCCGGGGTTGGACAGCCGCGCTGACCGACCCGGCAGTCGCCCCGGCCCTGAAGGCGATCCACGACGATCCCGGCCATCCCTGGACCGTGGAGTCGCTGGGCACCCGCGCCGGGTTGTCCCGCGCGGCGTTCGCCCGCCGCTTCGCCTCGGTGGTCGGCGAGCCGCCGTTGACCTACCTGACCAACTGGCGGATGGCCACCGCGGCGCGGTTGCTGCACCGATCGCCGGCCCCGCTGAGCGCAATCGCGCAGCACACGGGGTACACGTCGGAGTTCGCCTTCGCCAAAGCTTTCAAACGACACTTCGGGTCGCCGCCGGGGGCCTACCGCAAGCGGGTCAAGACGGCAGGCGACGAACCAGGCGGATACAACTGACGGTGAGGGCCAGGACATCACCGCAGCGGATTGGGAAGTGGTGGTGGCTGCCGATCCCGGCCTCGCGGTGGCCCCGATGTGGTGGAGCGCCGAGCGGATCGTGTCCAAGAACCCCAGCGATGCGGTGATTGCGACGATGCGCGAGGTGGCGGATGTTCTGGAGGCGAAGGTCCAGGGTGACGACGGTGATTACTACGACGCCTGATGCGTGCGGCCACCGCGAGATGATCAAGGGTTTGTGTGGACTCTTGAAGATCGTGCGGTGGCCGCGGGCCGTAGCGTAGACCCTGCTCGATGGCAGGCGTTGTTCGACCAGGCCATAGCAGCGTGGTCCAGTCCTAGACCCGGTGCCAGCTCTGCTCGGGGCCGGCGTCGCAGCCCCACTGGATCACCGGGGCGCCGGAAACCGTGCTGCCGGCCCCGACGGCCGCGCACAGGCCGTTGAGGTTCCTCAGTTCCCATCCTCCGGTGCTGGTTCCGATCAGGGACCACCAGTGGTCGTTCCAGTCGCCGCACGGCCATTGCATCAGCTGGGTGTTCCAAGCGGTGGTGCCTCCTGGAACGGCGAGACACATGGGGGTCCCGTTGGCGGCGGTGCTGTGCTGATTGATGATGTGGAAGTACTCGATGCCATTGACGATCTTGCTCGGCAATGTCATGAACGACCAGTACTGCTCCGATGCCCCGGAGACGCAATCCCACTGGATCACGCTCGCACCGTTGTTGGTACTTGCGGCCCCGACGGCCAGACACTTTCCGCTGTTCGCGTTCTGGACCCAGGAGTAGCCGTCTGCGGCGGACGCGGTCGCCGCCCCTGTGCCGAGGACCAGCGCAGGGAGGCCGAGGATCAACGCGACGATCTTCGCACGGGTCTTGCGGAGCTTGAGCATGGTTACCGTCTCCTGACGTCGGGCGTCATGGCCCCGGTCGGGGGCGCGAGACAGTTGACCGTCATTGACGGGGGCACGTCCAGATATCCGGCAGAAGCGAAATGCTTCGGATTCGATTCACCGCAAACGGAAGGTCCCTTGCCTCCTGGGGTGAAAGCGCTTCGTCCGCTCTCACTCACCCCTCATGAATGCGATCACCAGCGAGTCCGACTCCGATGCGATGCAGTCGTACGTCGGGGAGTCGACGTGCCAATGATCGCGCGCATCCGCAACGGAGGCGAAGTCCTCAATTGAGGAGTGGGAAGTCGGCCCCGCCGACTTCCCACTCCTCGTGTTTCAGTAGGCGGTGGTTGGGCTCGAAGTGGGGTGCGGGTGTTGGTGGTTGTCGTGGCGGTGGGTGGTGAGGGGGTAGGCCCAGGCGAGGAGGGCGAGGAGGAGGGCGAAGGGGAGGAGGGTGCAGAGGGTTGCGTGGCCCTCGCTATGGCGGGGTTCAGGTGGCATCGGGGGTGGTGAGGTCGAGTTCGGCCCAGACGGTCTTGGAGTTGGGGTGGCGGGGGATGGTGCCCCAGCGGTCGGCGAGGGCGTCGATGAGGGTGAGGCCCCGGCCGGACTGGGCGTTGGGGAGGTGGACGGTGGGGAGGACGGGGAGCTTGTCGCCCCTGGGGTCGCTGAGCTCTATGCGAAGGGTGGTGCCCCGGCGCGCGGTGGTGGTGATCGTGAGGTGCAGCTCGAAGCCGCGCCCCGGAACGCGTCCGTGCGTGATCGCGTTCGCGGCCAGTTCGGCGACGATGAGGAGCGCGGAGTAGAACGGTTCGGTGTGGCTGAAGTTAAGTCCCCAGGCGGTGAGTTGGCGCCGGTCGATGCGGCGGCAGATCGCGGCACCCTTGGGTGTGGCGGTGAGGGTAGTGGTGTGGCTGCGGGGCCTGTCGAGGGGGATTTCGGTCGTCATGGAAGAAGGCGTGGCGGCGCGGACGTACGCTGACCATGCATCTGGCAAGTACGGAGAGTGCTTGTGCGGGTGCGGACAGCTTTTTGTCTCGTGGCTCAATCACAGGCGGGGTGGTCGCGATGGGTGCGGCGCGTAACAGCGAGTCGGGCGACGATGTGCGGACGGAACTGTCGGAGGACCTGACGGAGGTCTCGGACTTCTTCCGGGCGATCGGGAAGCAGATCAAGCTCCTGCGGGAACAGGCCGGACTGACGCGGAAGGAGCTCGGCGAGCGCGTCGGATACGGAGAGCACCTGATCAGCGCGGTGGAGCGCGGGGTGCGGACCCCGCAGCCGGAGTTGCTGGTCGCGGTGGACAGGCTGCTCAACGCTGGCGGGATGCTGGCGGTCGCGAAGGATGACGTGGTGAGCGCGCGGGCCAAGGCGCGTGTGCGGCACCCGGGTTGGTTCCGGGGATACGCCGCGCTGGAGCCCGTGGCGGTCGAGGTCCACGAGTACAGCCTGTACGCCATCCCGGGCCTCTTGCAGACAGAGGCGCACGCGCGAGCCGTGTACGGGATGAGGCAGCCGTTGCTGACCGAAGAGGTCATCGAGGAGCGGGTGGCGTCTAGGATTGCCCGGCAGGAGATCCTGACGCGATGGCCGCGTGCGATCTTCAGTTGGGTCATCGATGAGAGTGTGCTCCTGCGGCCTCTGGGCGGCTGGGGCGTTCACGAGGAACAACTGCTGCACCTGCTAGCCGTGGGACGCATGCGAGGCATGGCCATCCAGATCATGCCGTTGAACAGGAGCGAGCACGCCGGACTGGGCGGCCCGTTCAATCTGATCACTCCCAAGGGGCGTCCGCAGGCTGGGTACATCGAGGCGCAACAGAGCAGTCGACTGATCATGGATCAGGAGGAAGTCCGTATCATGAATGCACGCTACGGCGCCCTCAGAGCGCAGGCTCACACGCCGGAGGAGTCCCTGACGTTGATCGAGAAGATGTTGGGAGAACGATGAAGCAGGAATGGTTCAAGAGCAGCTACAGCACCAACGAAGGTGGTGCTTGCATCGAGGTCGCTGAGGCGCCCGATGTCGTTCACGTGCGTGACTCCAAGGACAAGAGCGGCCCGCAGCTGGCGTTCGAGCCGGCCGCGTGGGAGGCGTTCGTGACGTTCGCCGCCACCGCCGAGGTCTGACCGGACCTCCCCTCAACGGCCCACCGCCTTCCCGGCGGCGGGCCGTTGGCGTACCGTCAGAAGGCATGGAACTGGTCTGGTTCAAGAGCAGCTACAGCATCAACGAGGGTGGTCAGTGCGTCGAGGTCGCCGAAACCCCTGGCCTTGTCCACGTGCGTGACTCCAAGGACAAGAACGGTCCGCAGCTGGCGTTCGATCCCGCCGCGTGGGAGGCGTTCGTGTCGTTCGCCGCAACGGCCGAGGTCTGACCCGATCTCCCCTACTCTTCCTCCATGCTCTCCGTGGTGGTGGCCCCCTGGGCTGGCAATGCCGAACCGGTGTTCACGCATGCGCCGGACGAACTGCACGACGCTGCAAGCACGATGAAGATCGCGGTGCTCGCCGCGTTGACCCGCAGTGGGGCGAACCTCGATGCCGAGGTTCCGGTGACGAACCACCACAGGTCGGTCGTCGGTGGAGAGTTCGGCAACGACCCTGACTGGGACAGCGATCCGCTGCCCTGGGAACTGCTGGGCACCCATGTCCCACTCCGCCTGCTCGCCGAGCGGATGATTACCCACTCCTCGAACCTGGCCACCAATCTCTGCCTCGCTCGCACCGACCAGCGAGCCGTCGCCGAGGTCTGGCGCCAGGCGGGAGCCACTCGCAGTGCCAGCCCGCGCGGGATCGAGGACTACGCGGCGCGCGATGCGGGCGTGCACAACCGAGTGAGCGCCCGTGACCTCGTACGGCTGTTGCACTCGCTCGCGGACGAGCCGGAGCTCCTCGCGCTGCTGGAGCGCAACGACTTCCGGGTGGACCTCGCCGCCGGGCTGCCGCCGGGCACCCGGATCGCGTTCAAGAACGGCTGGGTCCCCGGCGCCCGGCACTGCGTCGGGCTGGTCCGCCCGTACGACTGCCCGCCGTATCTGATCGCGGTCTGCTATACCGGCCCGCTCGCCTCCGGCGCGGACCGTGACGACCCGGCGGCCCGCCTGCTGGCCCGCGTCTCGGCGAGAGTGTGGAAACGCCGTCAGGAGATCACTCCTCGCTGATCGCGGGCATCGCCGCGCCGTCCGGGTTCCAGGCCGCCAGGAAGTCCGGCTGCCGGGCGAGGTCGACGAGTTCGACCTGCGCGCCGATGCTGTCCAGCCGGTGGTAGGCGAAGGGCCGGCCGTACGGGCAGCCCGAGAAGGCCTCCGGGAATCCGGCCGCGCCGAGCCGGGCCGTGCCCGCCGTGACGTCGGTGGACCAGAAGCCGAGGTGGTGGAAGCGGGCTGCGGAGGTGTCGCCCCAGGGCCCGCCCGGCGGCGCCTCGATCAGCTCGATGTACGGTGCGTCCCCGGCGGTGAACACGATCCGGTAGTCCCACTCGCCGATCCGCCCGGCCACCGGCTCGCGCCATTCCACCCCTGCCGCAGCGGTGAGGTCGGCCATGGCGGCTGAGAGGTCCGGGACGGTGAAGCAGGCATGGTAGAAGGCCGTCATGATCGCCAGCCTGCAACGCGGTCCCGCGCGGGTGCAACCCCGCGCGGGACCGGACATCGCATCAGTACGGCTTGACCAGCACGTGGGCGGCGCCGGGGATGCCGACCTTCAGCAGCTCGTCCTCCTCCGCCGAAGTCGGCGTCCCGGTCTCCTGCTTGAGGATCGCCCGGGACATCGCCTGTACCCACATGGCGCGCGGGCGGCGCCTGGCCTCCCACGCCGCGAGCGCGGCCGGGACGGAGTCCGCCGCGTCCAGGCTCTCGGCCAGCACGAGGGCGTCCTCGACGGCCATCGCGGCGCCCTGGGCGAGGTGTGGGGTGGAGGCATGGGCGGCGTCGCCTGCCAGGGCGATCCGGCCGACGTGCCAGGGCTCCTCGACGGTGACCTGGGAGATCCGGGAGTAGACCACCGCCGCCGGGTCGGTGACCTGGGCGAGCGCCCCGGTGATCGGGCCGCCGAAGCCGGCCAGCCGCTCCCGCAGCTGCTCATGGGCGGTCGACGGGTCCGGGCGGAAGTCCTCGGCCTCGGCGAACACCGAGCCCAGGTACATGAGTTCCGCGCTGATCGGGGTGAGCAGTGCCTTGGCCTTGAGGTTGCCGGCCGACATCACCACGCCCTGGATCTCCGGCGAACGCGGCAGCGTGACGCGCCAGTTGGCGAAGCCGGTGTACTCGGGGGCGTACTTCTCGCCGTACAGGTGCCGGCGCAGCGGCGAGCCGATGCCGTCGAAGCCGACGACCAGGTCGTAGCGGCCGCCGTGCCCGTCGGTGAGGGTGACATCAACGCCGGAACCGTCGTCCTTCACCGAAGCGATGGTCGTCCCGAAGCGGACGGTGGCGCCCGCCGAGGTCGCGGCGGCGGCGAGTACCCGGGCCAGGGCGGGGCGCGGGATGCCGTTGTTGGAGGGGGCGTCGCCCATCCGGGGCTGGGGGATCCGGGCCAGGGTGGTGCCGGCCGGGTCGCAGATGGTCAGCACCTCCCACTCGAAGCCGACGGCGAGGCACTCGTCCAGCACGCCGATCTCGCGCATCACGTGCAGGGCGTTGGAGGGCTGGATGATGCCGACGCCGAGTGCCTCCAACTCGTCGCGCAGCTCGGCGACCTCGACGTGGTGGCCGCGGCGGGCGAGGGCGGTGGCGAGGGTGAGGCCGCCGATGCCGCCGCCGTGGACGAGGACGCGCAGGGGTGTGGTCATGGGTAACTCCCGTACGAGGAGGGGATTCAGCCGACGGGGGCGACGGCGGCGAGGTCCATCAGGTGGTCGACCAGGGCGAGCAGCAGGTCGCGGCCGAAGGCGCGCTCACGGACGTCGCCGATCAGCATCGGGACCTGCGGGTCGAGGTCGAGCGCGGCCCGGATCTCGTCCGGGGTGCGGGTGTTGTGGTTGTGGAAGCAGTTGATCGCGACCACGAACGGGATGCCCCGGCTCTCGAAGAAGTCGATGGACGCGAAGCTGGTCTCCAGCCGCCGGGTGTCGGCGATGACGACCCCGCCGAGGGCGCCGTTGACCAGGTCGTTCCACATGAACCAGAAGCGTTCCTGCCCGGGCGTGCCGAACAGGTAGACCACCAGCTCGCGGCTGACGGTGATCCGGCCGAAGTCCAGGGCGACGGTGGTGGTGTCCTTCTGGTCGACGCCGGCCAGGTCGTCCACGCCGACGCTGGCCGTGGTCAGGTACTCCTCGGTGCGCAGCGGGGTGACCTCGCTGACCGAGCCGACCAGGGTGGTCTTGCCGACGCCGAAGCCGCCCGCGATGAGGATCTTGACGGCGGCCGGGGCGGCGGCGCTCCCGTCAACGGCAGTGCTGGAGTGGGGTGTTGCCATGGTTCAGATTCTCCGGAGTCCTTCGCGTACGGCCGTGAGCAGGCCGAGGTCCACGCCCCCGGCGGTGCGGGCCACCGAGAGCGGAGCCCGGGCCCTCAGCAGGCCCTGGGCGACCAGGTCGCCCAGCAGGATCTTGGTGACCGAGACCGGGAGGTCCAGGCCGGCCGCCACCTCGGCGACGGCTGCCGGGCGCCGGCAGCGGTCGAGGATCAGCCGGTGCTCGGGCTGGAGGCCGCGGGCACCGGCGCGGCTGCCCCGCGCCAGGGCCGCGTCGGCCTCCTCGTCGACCGTGGTGATCACGGTGATCAGGGTGAGGTCGTCGCACTCGGGCGCGGTCCGGCCGCGGGTGATGGTGTACGGGCGCACCATGACGCCCGTCTCGTCCTCCGCCTCCGGCTCCTCCAGCTCGCTCCAGTGCGGCACCCGGTCGCGCGCCCAGCCGTCCCCCGGTTCGCTGTACGGGCCCACGCGGCGTCAGCCCCGGTTCCGGCTGGCGAAGACGTCGAAGGAGGCGGGCGCGGCCTCGGCCCGGGCGGGGGTGGTGAGCTTCTGGCCGACCTGCTGCACCAGGGTGTGCATCGCGACGGACATCACCTCGGCGTCCACCTCCTGGGAGGCGACCACGGCCAGGTGGGTGCCCTGCGCGGCGGCGATGATGAACAGCCAGCACTCGGCGAGCTCGACGATCACCTGGTGCACCGGCCCGCCGTCGAAGAGCTGGCCGACGCCCCGGGCGAGCGACTGCTGGCCGGTGGCGACGGCGGCCAGCCGCTCGGCGTCGGCCCGCTCGATGGTGCGGGAGTGGCTGACCACGAGGCCGTCGTCGGAGAGCAGGACGGCGTTGCGGGTCCCGGGCACCGAGTCGACGAGTCCGTCCAGCAGCCAGTCCAGGTCCTGGTGGGTGGCGATCGTGCGGTTCATGGCTGGTCTTCCGTTCGTGTGTTTCGGGGTTCCGCGGCCGGCAGGGCCCAGGGGGACGGGGTGGACGCGGAGGCTGGGGGACCGGCGGGCGTGCTGGGGGGAGCCGGCGGGGTGGTGGCGGCCCGGGGCAGCGGGTGTTCAGCGCTGTCCTGGGCGCGGGCGGCGCGGGACTGGCGCTGGAAGGCGCCGATGGTGGCGCCGGAGCGCCGTACCGGACGCTCGGGGCGGCCGGGCTGGTCGGGCCGGTGGAACGGGCCGTCGGCGGGCTGCCCGGCGGCCGGCTCGATCCACTCCTGGCGGGTCGTCGGCGGTACCCGCAGCTCGGCGGCCAGGCTGGCCTGACGGACCCGCTGCGGCAGTGGCGGCTGCCCGCCCTCGACCGGGCTCACCGGCACGGCGGAGGGGTACTCGCGGTGCCGGCGCCGCTCGGCCAGCCGGTAGTGGTCGGCCGGGCGGTACTGCTCGTCGGCGTACGGGGCCTCGGCCTCGGTGACCCGGGCGTAGGCGATGTCCGGGTAGGCGGGGGTGTCCTGGACGGGGTGGGTGTCCTGGACGGCCTGGGCCTCGTACGCCGGGGGCGGGTCAGCGGGGGAGCTGTGGTCGATCGGCTGCTCGTGCGGCTGTTCCCGGACCGTCTGCTCCTGGAACGTCTGCTCCTGGAACGTCTGCTCCTGCACCGCCGGTTCCTGCACCGCCGGTTCCTGCACCGCTGGCTTCTGGAGCGCCGGTGCGACGCGTTCGGCGGGTGCGAAGGACTCCCTGGGCCCGAAGGAGTCCACCGGTGCCACCGGCGGCCCCACCGGCAGGGCGGGCTGCGGCGCCTCGTCGGAGGCGGAGCGCACCGCCCGGCGGGACCGCCGGACCAGCGGGATCGGCTCGACGGGCGCGGCGTCCGGCAGCCCGGCGTCGCCGTCGATGACCAGCTCGTCCGGGACGAACACGACCACCCGGGTGCCGCCGAAGGCCGACGGCCGGAACTCGATCTTCAGACCGTTCAGCGCGGCGAGGCGCGCGACCACGTGGAAGCCGAGCCGGATGTCGTCGGCGCGGGCCAGCACGTCGGTGCGCGGCGGGCGGCTCATCAGCTCGTTGGCAGCGTCGTACTGCTCCGGGTCCATGCCGAGGCCGCGGTCCTCGATCTCGACCGCGAGCCCGCGCCCGACCATGGCGGCCCGGACCTCGACCGGGGTGGGCGGCTTGGAGAAGGTGGTGGCGTTCTCCATCAGCTCGGCCAGCACGTGCGCGACCGGCCCGACGGCCCGCTCGGAGAGCCACGGGTGGCCCTCGACGTCGATCACGATCCGGCGGTAGTCCTGCACCTCGCCCTGGGCGGAGCGCAGCACGTCCAGCAGCGGGACGGGCTTGCGCCAGCGCCGCTGCGGCTGGCCGCCGGCCATGATGACGAGGTTCTCCTCGTAGCGGCGCAGGCGGGCGGTGAGGTGGTCGAGGTCGAACAGGCCCTCCAGGACCTCCGGGTCCTCGTGCTTGCGCTCCAGCTCGTCGAGCTTGCGCAGCTGGCGTCCGATCAGCAGCTGGGTGCGGCGGGCGATGCGCTGGAGCAGCCGCTCGAAGCCGCGGTGCTGCTCGGCCTGCCGGACGGCGGCCTCCAGGGCGGCGGAGCGGGCCAGGTTGAGTGCCTGGCCGAGCCGGGCGAGTTCGTCGGTGCCGTTGCCGTGCGCCCCGGTGGTGACGGCGTGGCTCTCTGCTTCGACGTCGACCTGCTCGCCGCGGCCGAGGCGCTCGACCACCTCGGGCAGGGTGCGTTCCATCTCCTCGGCCTGGGTGTGCACCTCCTTGATCCGGCGGCGCAGCGAGCGGCTGAGCCGCCAGGAGGCGATGACGACGGCGACCACGGTGATCAGGCCGATGACGGCGGTCAGCACGACCTTGGTGAGCAGGTGGAGGATGCTGCCCTTGCCGACCTCGACGACCGCGCTGGTGCGGGCCTCGATGGCCTTGACCAGCAGCGGGTTGACCTGGTCGACGCCCTTGCGCCACTGGTCCTGGGCGGGCGGCAGTTTGACGGTGCCGTTGGAGTCGGCGGCGGTGGGCTTGGTGAGCTGCTGCTCGACGGCGGTCTTGGCCTGCCAGGCCGGACTGTTCAACAGGTCGTGCCAGGCGCCGGCCTCACCGTCCGGGACGTACGGGACGACCTGGACGGTGAACAGGTGGTCCTGGGCGCCGATCAGCTGCTGGACCTGCTGGTAGTCGGCGGCGCTGAGCCGCCCGCCCGGCCAGCCGCGGGCCAGGATCGCGTCCTCGCGGGCCAGCATCTCCTTCGCCCAGAAGGAGTTGACCAGGGTCTTGGACACCCAGGTGACCTCGCCCGTGTCGACGTGGCTGAGCGCGGTGAACAGCCGCAGGTCGACGGCGATCAGGTCGGTGTAGTAGGTGAAGACCGTCTGCTGGTCGATCGAGCCCTTGTCCACGGCGGCGCGCTGCTCGGCCAGTTTGCCCATGGCCTGCCGGGCCTCGGCGACGGCGGTGCGGACGTCGTCGGGGGCGTTGTCGGCGGTCTCGCCGGACAGCGCCTGGAACTGGCGCACCGCGTCATCGGTCAACTGCCGTTGGCGGCGCAGCTGGTCGGTGTTGGAGGCGGGCCGGGCGAGCGCCTCGGCGCTGAGCCGGCGCTCCTCCTGGAGGTTGTAGTAGACGATGTTGGACGGCTGGCCGGCCTTCTGGGCCAGCATCCCCTGGGCCGCCAGGCGCTGGAAGTCGAAGACTGTCTCACCGCTGGTCACCGCCCAGAGGGCGACCAGGGCCAGGCTGGGGACGACGGCCAGGACGAGCAGCGCCGTCCGCAGGGACAGGCGTGGACGCCTGCGGGGGGTCTTCGGCGTCGGGGGCCGCCGATTCGCACGCGCGCGCAGAGCAGACTCCTTGGGGCTGGCGGCCGGCTGAGGGGCGGGCCGTCCGGGCACGGGCTTCTTTTGACGAGGCGATATTAGCCATATCGTGTGATTGGAGTGAAAGCCCGTTCGCCGCCTGAGCGGTGCTTACACACCGACTGGACACAATGTCACCCGTAGGTTGACTGTTTGTGTCCGAAGCAGCCTGGTCCGAGGCTGCTTGACATAGTGTCAACACCGCTCGCAGACGCCGGATGGCCGCGGTGTGAAAACTGTGTGATGCCCCTTCCGGAAGCCCACCGGGCTGCCGTCTCTAGGAGCTGAGCAGCCGGGAGCGGGTCGCCTCCAGCTCCGCCGCCAGCACCCGTCCGGCGGTGTCGGGGTCGCCGTCGCGCAGTGCCCGGACCAGCTCCTCGTGTGCGGCGTACCCCTGGTTCGGATCGGCGTCGCGCAGGCCGAACAGGCTGACCAGTGCCACCAGATGATCCCTCAGAACCGGGGCGAACTGAGCGAAGAGGTCGTCCAGGACGGGGTTGTGGGCGGCAGCCACGATCGCCGTGTGCAGCGCGATGTCGGCGGCGACGAAGTCCGCGTCGTCCGCCCCGCCCGCCGCCAGGCGCGCGGCCAGCGCGGTGTCGACGGCGGCGAGGTCGGTCTCCGAGCGGCGCTCGGCGGCCAGTCTGGCGGCCTGCACCTCGACCATCGTCCGCACCTCGTAGACGTGCGCCAGTTCCGCGGCGCGCAGCCTGGTCGACCAGTCCCCGACCGTCGGGCGGTCGGCGGTCACGAACACCCCCGAGCCCTGCCGGCTCTGCACCATCCCGGCCGCGGCGAGGGTGCGCAGCGCCTCCCGGACGGTCGAGCGGCCCACGCCCAGCTCCTTGGCGAGTGCCACCTCGCCGGGCAGCTTGCCGCCGACCGGCCACTCGCCGGCCCTGATCTGCTCCTCGATCCGGGTGGCGGCCTGTTCGGCGAGGGGGGAGGGGCGGAGCGGGGGCATCGTCGTCACCTGTCAGGTTGTCTGAGGACTTCTGTCGTGGTTACCCTACCCGGCATGCAGTCGTGGGGGCTCCTCCTTCTTGGCGGCCGCAGCGGGGCGTGACCGGACCGGCACCCCGCTGCGGGGCGCCGTCCTGCCGGTCGCCGGTATCCCACTTGAGGACCTCCCATGCGATTCCCCGTGCAAAGCCCCGTGCAGAGCCCCGTGCGATTCCCGACCCTGCACGCCCCCGCCGGCCCCGTCCCGGCCGACGCCCCCGCCTGGAACCCGCAGCGCGGCGGTGCCATGCCCTCCCACCGCTACCGCCCCGCCCACGAGCGGGTGTACGTCCCCGCCCTGCCGCGCCGCTGGCCCGGCCGCCGGATCGAGCGCGCACCGCTGTGGGTGCCCGTCGACCTGCGCGACGGCAACCAGGCGCTCGCCGAGCCGATGGACCCGGCGCGCAAACAGCGGATGTTCGACCTGTTCCTGGCCATGGGCTTCAAGGAGATCGAAGTCGGCTACCCCTCCGCCAGCCGGACCGACTTCGACTTCGTCCGGCAACTGGCCACCACCCCCGGAGCGGTACCCGAGGACGTCACGGTCGTCGTCTTCACCGCCGCCCGGGCCGACCTCATCGACCGCACCTTCGAGGCCGTCGAGGGCCTGCCGCACGTGGTCGTCCACCTCTACACCGCGACCGCGCCGCTGTGGCGGGACGTCGTCCTCGGCAAGGAGCGGGCCGAACTGCGGGTGCTGATCACGGCGGCGGCGGAGCGGATGGCCCGGCTGGCGGAGGGGCGCGACGGCGTACGGTTCCAGTTCTCGCCCGAGGTGTTCAACCTGACCGAGCCGGACTACGTACTGGAGGTCTGCAACGGACTGAGCGAGCTGTGGGACGCCGACCCCGACCGGCCCGTCATCCACAACCTGCCGGCCACGGTCGAGATCGCCACCCCCAATGTGTACGCCGACCAGATCGAGTACATGGACCGGTACCTGGAACGGCGCGACTCGGTGATCCTGTCGGTTCATCCGCACAACGACCGGGGAACGGGCGTGGCCTGCGCCGAGCTGGCGGTGCTGGCGGGTGCGCAACGGGTGGAGGGGTGCCTGTTCGGCAACGGGGAGCGGACCGGGAACGTGGACCTGGTGACGCTCGCGCTCAACCTGCACACCCAGGGCGTCGACCCGATGCTGGACCTCTCCGACATCGACGAGATCCGCCGCACCGTCGAGCACTGCAACCGGCTGCCGGTGCACGAGCGGCACCCGTACGTCGGGGACCTGGTGCACACCGCCTTCTCGGGCACCCACCAGGACGCGATCAAGAAGGGGTTCGCGCACCACCGGAAGGCCGCCGCCGCGTCGGGAGTGCCCGAGCGGGAGGCGCCCTGGTCGGTGCCGTACCTGCCGATCGACCCGGCCGACCTGGGGCGCGACTACGAGGCGGTGATCCGGGTCAACAGCCAGTCCGGCAAGGGCGGGATCGCCTACCTGCTGCAGGCGGAGGAGGGGCTGGAGCTGCCCAGGCGGCTGCAGATCGAGTTCGCGCGGGTCGTACAGGAGGCGACCGACGACAGTGGGCGGGAGGTGACGGGGGAGGAGCTGTACGGGCTGTTCCGGGCGGAGTACCTCGACGCGGCGGCCGCTCGCGTCTGGCAGGTGGGCGACGACTGGGCCGAGGTGGACGGCCGGCGGGGCGCGGGCGCCGGGCCGGTGGACGCGGTGGCGGACGCGGTGGGGGTGGAGATCCTCTCCTTCAGCGAGCACAAGGTGGGGAGCGGGCGGGACGCGGTCGCGTACGTCGAGGCGCGGACCGGCGGTCCGGGCGGTTCCGACGGTTCCGGCGGCGCGGTGGTGTGGGGCGTCGGGCGGGACACCTCGGTGCTCACGGCGGGGGTGCGGGCGGTGCTGAGCGCTGCCGGGCGGGCGGCCGCCGGACTGACGCACTGACGCAGGTGGAGCGCGGCCCGTTGCACACAGACGGGCCGCGCTCCCCATCCGGGGGGATACTGCCGGGATGCTGTTGACGCAGTGAACGTCCGCCGGGCCGAGGGCGTGAAGGCGGGGCGCTGATCCGGTCGGCGCGCCGGAATCCGCTGGCCCGGCGCCCGTTCTGCGGCCAGACTTCCCGTCATGCGAGCGATCATCGAGCAGATGGCGGGCCAACTGGCGGACGTGCCGGGCGTGGTGGGGGTGATGCTCGGCGGGAGCCGGGCGCGAGGTGAGCACCGGCCGGAGTCGGACTGGGACCTCGGGGTCTACTACCGGGGCGACCTGGACCTCGCCGCGCTGCGGGAGTCGGCCGGGCCGGAGGTGGAGGTGGCCGGGCCGGGCGGCTGGGGGCCGTGGGTGAACGGCGGCGCGTGGCTGCGGGTCGACGGGGTCGCCGTCGACTGGATCCTGCGCGACCTCGACCGGGTCGAGCGGGTGTGGGCGGACTGTCGCGAGGGCCGGTACGAGGTGGGGGTGCAGGCCGGGCATCCGCTCGGCTTCTGGTCGCCCTGCTGCGCCGGTGAGGTCGCCCTCGGACGGGTACTCGCCGATCCCGCAGGGGAGTTGGCGTCGCTACAGGCGCAGACCGCCACGTACCCCGAGCCGCTGCGCGGCGCCTTGACGGCGGGTGCGTGGGAGGCGGAGTTCCTGGTCGGGGGCGCGGCGAAGGGCGCTGCGCGGGGCGACACCCTGTACGTCTCGCTCTGTCTGTCCCGCGCGGTCGGGGTGCTGGTGCAGGCGCTGTACGCGCACGACCGGCGCTGGTGCCTCAACGAGAAGGGCGCGCTCACCGTCGCCGCCCGACTCCCCGCTGCGCCCGAGGAGTTCGAGCGACGTGTGCGGAACCTGCTGGGGGTCGCGGGGGAGAGCGCCGGGGCGTTGGTGGAGACCGTGGAGCGGGCGCGGGCGCTGGTCGAGGAGACCGTGGCGGCGCTGCGGGGCTGATGAGGCGTCACCCACCCCCCGCCACTCTCAACGTATAGCGCACAGGGGGCCTTGCCGCAAGGCCCCCGTCGTGCCGCAGAATCTCCAACTCCAGGGCGGAGCCTGGGGGAACGGGAGATGCACGGGATGCGAGTGGTGTTGTCCACGTACGGGTCGCGCGGTGACGTCCAGCCGCTGGCGGGCCTCGCGGTCAAGCTGCGGGAACTCGGTGCGGAGGTACGGGTGTGCGCGCCGCCGGACGAGGAGTTCGCGCAGCGGCTGGCCGCCGTAGGGGTGGAGATGGTGCCGGTCGGGGAGTCGGTGCGTGCGCTGGTGAGCGGGGCGTCGTCGGCGCCGGTGGACTTCCCCACCCGGGTGGCGACGCTGGTCCGGCAGTTTCACGAGGCGGTCGCCGCGGTGGCCGAGCCGAGCGGCGCGGTGGTGGCGACCGGCCTGTTCCCGGCCGTGGCCGGTGCGCAGGCGGCGGCCGAGCAGGTGGGTGCCCGCTTCACGTACGCGGCGCTCCAGCCGACCATGCTGCCGTCCCCGCACCACCGGCCGTTCGAGTTCCCCAGCCAGCCGTACCCGCCGGAGATGACCGACAACCGGGAGCTGTGGGACTTCAACATCGGGACCATGAACGCCCTGTTCCGGGAGCAGGTCAACGCCCACCGGGCGTCGCTCGACCTCCCGGAGGTGGCGAACGTGCGCGACCATGTGTTCACCGACCGCCCGTGGCTGGCCACCGATCAGCTGCTCGGCCCCTGGCAGCAGCCCGCCGAGTGTGAGGTCGTGCAGACCGGCGCCTGGCTGTTGCCGGACGAACGCCCCCTGCCCGCCGATCTGTCGGCGTTCCTGGAGGCGGGCGAGCCCCCGGTGTACGTCGGCTTCGGCAGCATGCCGCTGCACGGCGTGCCGGACGCCGGCCCGGTGGCGATCGAGGCGGTCCGGGCGCTGGGACGGCGGATCGTGCTCGCCCAGGGCTGGGCGAACCTCGCGCCGGTGGACGGCGGGGACGATTGCTTCGCCGTCGGCGAGGTCAACCAGCAGGCCCTGTTCGCCCGGGTCGCCGCCGTCGTCCACCACGGCGGGGCGGGCACCACGACCACCGCGGCCCTGGCGGGCGCACCGCAGGTCGTGGTGCCGCAGATCGTCGACCAGCCGTACTGGGCCGACCGCGTCGCCGTCCTGGGCATCGGCGCGGCCCACGACGGCCCGGCCGCCACGGTCGACTCGCTCTCGGCCGCGCTCAAGCAGGCACTGACGCCCGGGGTCGGCGCCCGGGCGGAGGCGTTCGCGGGCGAGATCCGTACGGACGGGACGGCGGTGGCGGCGAAGCTGCTCCTCGACGCGGCGCGCTGAGGCCGGACGGGGTGTCCGCTGGCGCCCGATCCATTCTCTGACTAAGGTCAGAGAATGGATCGGGTTCAGCCAGAGGCACGGCTCGACGCAGAGGCCAGCGCAGAAGTCGACGCGCAGATCGGCCAGGTGCGGCGGTTCAACCGCACCGTCACCGAACGCGTGGGCGTCCTCCACGACCACTACCTGGGCCAGGACCGGCCCATCGGCGAGGCCCGGTTGCTCTGGGAGATCGGCGAGCAGGGCCAGGACGTACGGCGGCTGCGGGAGCGCCTCGGGCTCGACTCCGGGTACGTCAGCCGGCTGCTGCGCTCCCTGGAGGCCGACGGCCTGGTGACGGTCGAGCCCCAGCCCCGGGACCGGCGGGTGCGCACCGTCCGGCTCACCGACGCCGGCCGCGCGGAACGCGCCGCGCTCGACACCCGGAGCGACGAACTCGCCGCCTCCCTGCTCGAACCGCTCAACACCACCCAACGCGCCCGGCTGGTCGCCGCCATGGCCGAGGTCGACCGGCTGCTCACCGCCGCGACCGTCACCCTGGACACCATCGACCCGGACCACCCCGACGCCCGGTACTGCCTGCGCTCCTACTACGCCGAAATCCGGGAACGCTTCGACACCGGCTTCGACCCGGCGCGGAGCCTGCTGCCCGACGCGGGCGAACTCCGGCCGCCGCACGGCCAGTTCCTGTTGGCCCGGCTGCACGGCGAGCCGATCGGCTGCGCCGGCCTCAAACTGCCGCCCGACGCCCCCAGCGAGATCAAGCGCATGTGGGTCGCACCCCGGGCCCGGGGTCTCGGCCTCGGCCGCCGCTTCCTGGCCGAGCTGGAGGCGCGCGCCGCCCGACACGGCCGCACCGTGCTGCGCCTGGACACCAACAAGGCGCTCACCGCCGCGATCGGCCTGTACCACTCGTACGGCTTCCAGGAGGTCGCCGCGTTCAACGACGAGCCGTACGCCCACCACTGGTTCGAGAAGCGGATCGGCTGAGCGGGAGCGGGAAGTCGGCCCCACCGACGTCCCGCTCTGGGGCCGGAAGCGCTTACTCCTCTCCGTCGGGACGGTTCAGGCTCCGGAGGTACCAGTCGTGCCGGGTGCCGTCCTGCTCGAAGGTGTGCTTGTCGGGGGCGAACCCGGCGCGGCGGGCGACGGCGGCCGACGCGCCGTTCCCGGGCTCCACCCGGATCACCGCCTCCCGCGCGCCCGTACGCGCCGCGTACCCGCAGGCGAGGCGGACGGCGCGGGTGGCCAGGCCCCGGCCCCGCCAGGACGGGTAGAGACCGTAGGCGACGTTCACCTGGCCGGTGGCGAGGTAAGCCTGGACGAAACGCAGATCGACCGTGCCCGCGAGGTCGCCGCGCTCGCCCGCCCGGATCCCGAAGGCGTGCAGCGGACCGGCCGTCTCCCACTGCTCCCGGCAGTGCCGCAGGTAGGCCTCGACCGTTTCCGGGGTGCTGCGGCCGCCGCTGAGCCAGCGGACCAGCTCCTCGTCCTCCCCGGCGAGGTGCGCCTCGGCGTCCTCGGGGCGCAGCGGGGACAGCGTGATGACTCCGTCGGACAGTTCCAGTTCGCGCATCCGGACATTCTTGGCGCGGGGGCTCGGAGCGCGCCAACGGATTGCCAACTCCCTCGCATCCGGCCGCCGCGCTCGTTACGATCCGCCGAATGATCATCTCTCATGACGTATCAGGAACCGGGCCGGCCGTCGTCCTCCTGCACTCCGCGGTGTGCGACCGACGGATGTGGGACCCGCAGTGGCAGGCCCTGCTCGACGCCGGCTACCGGGTGGTCCGCTGCGACTTCCGCGGCTTCGGTGACACGCCCCTCGCCGACGCCCCCTACAGCGTCGCGGCCGACGTCCTGGCCCTGCTCGACCACCTCGGCATCGAGACCGCCGCCCTCGTCGGCGCCTCCTACGGCGGCCGGATCGCCCTGACCGTCGCGGCCCTGCGCCCGACGGCGGTGACCGCACTCGCCCTCCTCGGCGCGGGCAAGCCCGGACACGAGCCCAGCGACACCCTGCTCGCCTTCGACGCCCGCGAGGAGGAACTGCTCGACGCGGGCGACGTCGAGGGCGTCGTCGAACTCAACGTCCGGACCTGGCTCGGCCCGGAGGCCGACGAGGCGACCCGCGAGCTGGTCCGCCGGATGCAGCGCCACAACTTCGAGGTGCAGCTGACGGCGCAGGTCGGCCCGGAGAAGGAGGACGTCGACCTCACCCGCATCACCGCCCCCACCCTGGCCCTCTCCGGAGCCCACGACCTCCCCGACTTCCGCCAGATCGCCGCCTCCCTGCAGACCCTGCTGTCGAACGCCCGGCACCTCGAACTGCCCTGGGCCGGCCACCTCCCCAGCCTGGAGCGCCCGGCCGAGGTGACGGTGCTGCTCACCGACTTCCTGCGGGAGACCCTCGCGGGCGAGTAGGGCCGGAGCGGTCCCCTGCGAGCGGCGGGGCGGGACGTCGGACGGGCCGACTTCCCGCGCCGGCCGCCGGTCACTTGAACCAGAACCTGGCGGTCTCCATCGGCTTGGCCAGCCCGGTGGTGCCGATCCGCATGGCGAAGTAGCCGTCCGTGCGGCGGCGGCGAACCCGGCTACCGCAACTCCGGTTGGACCTTCAAGGCTGACGGGGCGAGCATCAACGCTCACCGTCCTGGCCTCCGATGCGACCACTGCGTGGTGACTATTGGCCAGGGCGGTGAAAGGGCAGGACTCGAACGTGCGTCGGGCGCCATCATGAGGGGATGCACTTCACCTCGGACACCATCCCGGACCTCAGCTCGGTCGGTGTGACCCAGCACCGCTTCACCCTCGACGGCGTACCCGGGGTGCTCTGGCAGCCCGAGGGATCCGCCCTGGGCGCACGGCCGTTGGTGCTGCTGGGGCACGGAGGGGGGCAGCACAAACTGAGTCCGTGGATGGTGGAGCGGGCCCGTGGATGCGTGACGCGGTACGGGTGGGCGGCGGTGTCGATCGACGCGCCCGGGCACGGCGAGCGGGAGCGCACCGCGCAGGACGAGCGATTCGCCACGGAGATCGGTGAGTTGCTGGCGGCCGGGCGGCCGATCAGCGCCTGGGTGGCGCGGCACACGGCGGCGCTGGCGGAGCGGGCGGTGCCGGAGTGGCGGGCGGTACTGGACGCCCTGGACAAGGCCGGTGGCGGCCTCGGCCCGGTCGGGTACTGGGGGCTGTCGCTGGGCAGCGTGATCGGCATTCCGCTCACCGCGGCCGAACCCCGCATCGCCGCCGCGGTGTTCGGGCTCACTGGGCACGCCGCGCAGGTGGAGGCGGCGCGGCGGGTGACCGTGCCGGTGCAGTTCGTGCTGCAGTGGGACGACGAACTCGTGCTCCGCGAGCACGCGTTGGCGGTGTACGGTGCGCTGGGCTCGGCGACGAAGACGCTGCACGCCAACCCCGGGGGCCACATGGCGGTGCCCGACTTCGAGCTGGACTCCGCGGAGCGGTTCCTGCTCCGGAAGCTCGGCACGATGGCGCGTGCGGCCGACTGACGGAATCCGGTGCGAGCACATCCCGGGTCGAACACATTTCCGCCACATCGACACCCCGTTCCACAGCGCCCTCGAGGCTTGAGATGTCCGTATTGCCGGGGTGGGGAGAATTTGTCGCGGATCGGTTGACGTGGTCACAATCCGGGGCCTGTTACCTGTAAGTAAAACTTCGCAAAGAATTGCCCCCTCCGGCCGCTCGCCGAGGCTTCATTTTCAACAGAATGTTGCAGCTCAGAGCCGTGGCGGTCACCCAGGGTTGGTGTGGCGTGACGCCAGGTATCCATCCCATTCGGCAATCCGCAGGAGTACGGTTCCCAACGAATCGCCGAACGGGCTCCCGAGCAATCTCCGGGGCCTTCTCGGCCGTACCGGGAATTGGTGCGCTGTATGGCTCGACAAAAGGGTGGGGAAGGTGCCTCGGAAGGGGCTCCCGAGGCTGCCTTCGCCGGCCCCTCCGAAGGGAGTTCGGAAGGGGGCGCCGGCTGGGGGTCCGGCCTCTACGGCCTCTACGGCCTGCTCGGAAGCGCCGTCTCCACCGCCGTCGCGTACGGGCTGGGGCTGCGGTGGGACGCCGCCGTGCTGACCCGGCGCTCGGCGCGATCTCCGCGCCCCTCGGTGGCCACGCCTTCACCCGGCCCTTCGTCCTGACCACCATGCTGTTCCTGGCAGCGGTGCCGACGATTCCCCGGTTGCGTCGGGTCTGATCCCGGCAGGCGCCGAACCTGAGTTTCCGCCGTCCGACTCCCTTTCATTTCATCGGATTCTCGGAAAGGAAGAGTGATTCCCGTGAATCTCTCCCCGCGTGAGATGGACAAGCTCTACATCTACGTCGTGGCCGATCTGGCCCGTAAACGCCGTGACCGCGGCGTCAAGCTCAACTACAGCGAGGCCTGCGCGCTGATCAGCGAGGCGATCATGGAAGGCGCCCGGGACGGCCGCACCGTCGCCGAGTGCATGGAGATCGGCAAGCAGGCCGTCAGCAGCGCGGACGTGATGCCCGGCGTGCGCGAGATGCTGTCGCTGCTCCAGGTCGAGGCCGCGTTCCTGGACGGCACCAAACTGGTCTCCTGTCACGACCCCGTGGGTGCCTGAGCGATGCCGGCACGTCGGGCCGCCACCGTCGAGCTCGCCACGGTGGTGCTGGCCGGCGGCCACGAGAGCGACGGCGGCCGCGACCTGGCCGCCCTGGTGGAACGCAGACCCGCCGCGAACGGGCCCACCGTACGGGCCGCGGCCGCCCCGGGTCGACAACTCGTCGAGGCCGTACGGTCGGCGCTGGCGGCCGCCGACGGACCGGTGTGCGTCGTACCGATGACACTCGGACGCGACCCCGCGTTGGTCGCCGACACCGCCCGCGCCCTGCGCTGGCTGACGGCCGGTGAGGGCCGGGGGCGGCTCACGCTGACCGCGCCCTTCGGCGCCGCCGAGCACCTGATCGGCTGGCTGCGCGCCGCGGCCGGAGCCGGCGGCGAGGGCGCCGTACTCGTCACCGCCCCGGCGGCCGGGCCCTTCGAGGACGCCGAGCTGTTCCGGATCGCCCGCCTGGTCCGCCAGTACGGGCGCCACCGCTGGGTCGAGGTCGCCCTCGCGGGCGGCGACCCGGACCCCGCCGCGGGCGCCGAACGCTGCCGCCTGCTCGGCGCGCGGGAGGTGACGGCCGTCCCGGCCTCCTTCGGTCCGGCGCTGCGCACCGCCCTGCCCGGCGTACGGGACGGCGGGCCGCTGCTGCGGCCGTCCGCGATCGCCGGCGTGGTCGCGGCCCGGACGGCGGCGGCGGTGCACCTGCTCGGCCACGGCGAGGACGGCATCGCGGCCGGTCTCGACGCCGAGCACGGACACGGCTACGCCCACAGCCACGGCCCGGGCGAAGGGCGCCACCACACGCACCCCCACGGCCACTCGCACCAGCACCCCCACGACCCCGCACACATCCCCCACTGAACCGGCAGAGAGGAAGGCCAGCCATGTCTGGTGGCGCCGCATACCTGTACGGCGACGACCCGGTGGAGATCAACGCCGGCCGCGCCAAGGCCGTCATCACGGTCAGCAACACGGGCGACCGGGCGATCCAGGTCGGTTCCCACTACCACTTCTTCGAGGCCAACCGCGCCCTCGACTTCGACCGCAACGCCGCCTTCGGCAAGCACCTGGACATCCCGGCCGGCACCGCCGTCCGCTTCGAGCCCGGCGACACCAAGGACGTCACGCTCGCCGAGTTCGGTGGCCACCGCCGCCTGGTCGGCTTCAGCAACCTCGTGGACGGCGGCATCACCGCGCCCGCCACCCGCGCCCGCGCCATCGACCGGGCGATCGCCCACGGCTTCAAGGGCACCAACCTCGACCTCAAGGACGACCAGCCCCGCGCGGACTTCCACACCGAGAGCCGCGAGAGCCACAGGAACGACGTGAACCACGTGAACCACGAGAGCCACGTGAACCACACGGAAGGCGCCCGCTGATGGCCATCCTGTCCCGCAAGCAGTACACCGACCTCTACGGCCCCACCGTCGGCGACCGCTTCCACCTCGCCGACACCAACCTGGTGGTCGAGATCGAGCAGGACCACAACCAGGGCCACTACGGCGACGAGGCCGTCTACGGCGGTGGCAAGGGCATCCGTGACGGCATGGCCCAGGACCCGGCCGCCACCTCCGTCCAGGGCGCGCTCGACCTGGTCATCACCAACGTCGTCGTGATGGACCCGGTGCTCGGCGTCGTCAAGGGCGACATCGGCGTCAAGGACGGCTTCATCACCGCCGTCGGCAAGGCCGGCAACCCGCACACCCAGAGCGGCGTGCACCCGAAGCTGGTGATCGGCCCCGGCACCGAGGTGATCTCCGGCGAGCACCTGATCGCCACCGCCGGCGGCATCGACACCCACATCCACTTCATCTCCCCGCAGCAGGTGCAGGAGGCGCTGAGCAACGGCATCACCACCCTGATCGGCGGCGGCACCGGCCCCTCCGACGGCACCAACGGCACCACCTGCACGCCCGGGCCGTGGAACATCGGCCGGATGTACCAGGCGGTCGAGGACCTCCCGGTCAACGTCGGGCTGCTCGGGAAGGGCAACGGCTCGCTGCCGGGCGCGCTGCGCGAGCAGGTCGAGGCGGGCGTGTGCGGCCTCAAGGTGCACGAGGACTGGGGCAGCACCCCAGCCGCGATCGACAGCGCGCTGAGCGTGGCCGACGAGTACGACGTGCAGGTGGCCATCCACACCGACACCCTGAACGAGTCCGGCTACTTCGAGGACACCCTCTCCGCGATCGACGGCCGCACCATCCACACCTTCCACACCGAGGGCGCTGGTGGCGGCCACGCACCCGACATCATGCGGATCGCCGGCGAGCCCAACGTGCTGCCGTCCTCCACCAACCCGACCCTGCCCTACACCGTCAACTCGGTGGACGAGCTGCTCGACATGGTGATGGTCTGCCACCACCTCAGCCACGACATCCCCGAGGACGTCTCCTTCGCCGACTCCCGGGTGCGCGCCGAGACCATCGCCGCCGAGACCGTGCTGCACGACGAGGGCGTCATCTCGATCTTCTCCTCCGACTCACAGGCCATGGGCCGGATCGGGGAGTCCTTCACCCGCGCCTTCCAGACCGCCCACCACTGCAAGGAACAGCGCGGCAAGCTGGCCGGCGACACCGAGCGCAACGACAACTTCCGCGTGCTGCGCTACCTCGCCAAGCTCACCATCAACCCGGCCGTCGCCTCCGGCACCGCCGACCACATCGGCTCGCTGGAGCCCGGCAAGCTGGCCGACATCGTGCTCTGGCCGATCAACTCCTTCGCCGCCAAGCCGAAGATGGTCATCAAGGGCGGCGTGATCAACTGGGCCCTGATGGGAGACCCGAACGCCTCGCTGCCCACCCCGCAGCCGGTCTACTACCGCCCGATGTTCGGCGCGTACGGGCGGGCCAAGCAAGCCACCCGGGTCTCCTTCATGTCCCAGGCCGCCGTGGACCTCGGCGTCCCGGCGCAACTCGGGCTGGACAGCCGGGTGTTGCCGGTGCGGCGGTGCCGCTCGGTCGGCAAGCAGCACATGCTGCGCAACGACGCCCTGCCGAAGATCGCGGTCGACCCGGAGACGTACAAGGTCACCCTGGACGGCGAACCGGCCACCATCGAGCCCGCCCGCGAGCTGCCGCTCAACCACCTGTTCTACCTCGCGTGAGCAGCGCGGATCCCGGGCTGGACGCCCTGCTGGTCAGCCTCCAACTGACCGACTCCGCCTTCCCCAGCGGCTTCTACACCCTCTCGCACGGCCTGGAGGGCTACGCCCAGGCCAAGGCCGTCACCCCGGACACCATGCCCGAGCTGCTCGCCGACCTGCTGCGGCACAGCGTCGGACCGTCCGACGCCACGGCGCTGGCGCTGGCCCACCGGGCCGCCTCGGCCGGCGACTGGGAGCTGCTCGCCGAGACCGACCAACGGCTGCACGCCACCAAGCTCAACCGCGCGCTGCGGCTCGCCGCCACCCGCACCGGGCGCCAACTCCTGGACATCGCCCGGGAGTCGGTGGGCGGCGAGCCGCTGGAGCGGTACGCGGCGCTGGTCGCGGCGAAACGGGCCCCGGGCTGCCAGGCCGTGGCCGCCGGGGTGGCCTACGCCTCGGCTGCCGTACCGGTCGAACAGGCCGTCGCCAGCGACCTGTTCGCCTTCTGCGCCAGCTTCGTCGGCGCCGCGCTACGGCTGCGGCTGACTGATCACCGCAAGGCGCAGGTGATGCTGCGGGCGGCCGCTCCGGTGATCCGGGAGGTCGTAGCGGCCGCGCTGGTACGGGAGTCGGCGGACCTCGGCGGCTGCGTGCCAGTCGCGGACGCGATGTCAGGGCGGCACGAGCGGGCCGAGGCCCGGCTGTTCGCGAGCTGAAGGCCAACGAGCGAGAGCTGAAAGTCAACGAGCAAGGGAGAAAGCGTGACCGAGAACGTGCTCCGCGTGGGCATCGGCGGCCCGGTCGGCTCCGGCAAGACGGCGCTGATCGAGGCGCTCGTTCCGGTGCTGATCGCGCGCGGCCACCGCCCGGCGGTCATCACCAACGACATCTACACCCAGGAGGACGCCCAGCACGTCCGCCGCACCCTCGCGGGGGTGCTCGACCCCGAGCGGGTCGTCGGCGTCGAGACCGGCGCCTGCCCGCACACCGCCGTGCGGGACGACCCGACCATGAACCTCGCCGCCGGGGCCGAGATGCTGGAGTGCTTCCCCGATGTCGACACCCTGCTGTTCGAGTCCGGCGGCGACAACCTGACCCTGACGTTCAGCCCGGTGCTGGTCGACCTCTTCCTGTTCGTCCTGGACACGGCCGAGGGCGAGAAGATGCCCCGCAAGCGCGGCCCGGGCATCACCGAGTCGGACCTGCTGGTGATCAACAAGATCGACATCGCCCAGTACGTCCGCGCCGACCTCGGCATCATGGAGTCCGACGCCCGGCGGGTCCGCGAGGGCGGGCCGGTGGTGCTCACCAACTGCCTGACAGGGGAGGGGCTGGAGGAGATCGCGGCCTTCCTGGCGACCTTCCGGAAGGTCCCGGCGTGACCATCGCGGCGGCCGTCCCCCGGCTCGACCCCCGGCACTACGAGCCGGCCCGCGTCCCGTACGAGGTCCGTCGGCACGCCGGGACGCCCGACACCCTCGCGGTCGGACGCCCCGGCAAGGTCGGGCTGCTGGAACTGGCCTTCGAGAAGATCGGCGAACGCACCGAACTCACCAGCCACTACCAGAAGTCGCCGCTGCAGATCATGCGCCCGCTCTACTTCGACCCCGCCCGCCCCGACCTGGCCGTCACCTTCCTGATGTCCACCGGCGGCGGCATCCTGCAGGCCGACCGGCTGCGCACCGACATCCGCTGCGGCGCCGCCACGGCGGTCCACCTGACCACCCAGGCGGCCACCAAGGTCTACCGGATGGAGCACGACTACGCGACGCAGCTGGTCAACCTGGAGGCCGGGCCGGGCGCCTACGTCGAGTACCTGCCCGAGCCGGTGATCCCCTTCGTCGACTCCCGCTCCTACCAGCGGACGGTGCTGACCGTGGACGCGGATGCGACGGTGGTGGCCGGGGAGACCCTGATCGCCGGCCGGCTGGCCCGGGGCGAGCGGCACGCCTACCAGGTGTTCGCCGCGGACCTCGAAGTGCGGCGCCCGGGCGGTGAGTTGGTGGCGCTGGACACGGTGCGGCTGGAGCCCGCGGGCGGCGGCGTGGCCGGCCCGGCCGTGCTCGGCGGGCACGACGTGATGTCCAGCCTGTACGTGCTCAGCCCGCTCGCCCCGGCCGCGCGGATCGCCGACGTGCTGCACGAGGCGCTGGCGGACCGCGGGCTGCTGTACGGGGTCAGCGTGCTGCCGCAGGACAGCGGCGCCTGGCTGCGGTTGCTCGGCTCCGACACCCGGGCCTGCGCGGCCGCGCTGCGGACGGCGTGGGACGCGGTGCGGCGGCTGCTGATCGGGGTCCCGGCGCCGGAGCTGCGGAAGACCTAGAAGGCCTGGAAGCCTGGAAGGCCGGGAAGAGCCCGAGGAGCTGGAAGGCCTAGACGTCCCCGCTCGCCAGGCGGGCGATCTGGCGGTGGCCGAGCTCCACCGTGCGGTTCATGTGCCGTAGCAGGAAAGCGAGTTCGTCCTCGCTGTCCTCGGCGAAGATCGCCACCCAGTCGCCGCTGAGGCTGCGCCACACCTCCCCGAAGCGCTCCAGCGCCTCGGGGAGGACGGCCACCAGCACCCGGCGGCGGTCCGCCTCGTCGCGTTGCCGGGCGACCAGGCGGCGGACGCCCGATCCGCTGCGAGGAGGTGCCGCTGACCGTCGTCGAGACCTACTCCGAGGACCTGGCCGCGATGTTCCGCTACTTCCAGACCACCGGCCTCGACATCGACACCGCCGCCCTGCACGCCGCCCACCCGGGCGTCGAGTGGCAGACGGTGGAGGACTGGGCTGCCGGGCAGCCCTGGGAGCTGTGGGCGTGTAAGGAGGTCTAGCCTCGTTCGGTGAGGGGGGTGACCACCATGCGGCTTCCACGCACAGCACACACCCGACAGCCCTGGCGGATCCACGAGTTCACCGGGGACTTCCGGATCGAGGACGTCTGGTCCTACCGCACCCCGGGCGCCGGGCCCGATGACTTCCCGGTGATGCTCGCCGCCGTCCGCGCCGGCCGCGAGGGCGCCGGCCAGGCCCTCCCGGCCCGCATCCTCTTCGCCATCCGCTGGAAGCTCGGCGCCCTCCTCGGCTGGGACGACCCCGCCACCGGCCTCGGCACCCGCGTCCCGTCCCTGCGCGAGCGCCTCCCGCAGGACCTGCGCGACACCGTCGACCCCGTCGGCTCGCCGCTCACCCCGGTCTACCTGACCGACACCGAGTACGTCGCCGAGATCGCCAACCGCACCGTCCACGGCCTGATGCACCTCGGCTGGGTCCCCCTCGCCGGCGGCGGCCACGAGCTGCGGATGGCCGTCCTGGTCAAGCCCAACGGCCGCCTCGGTCGCCGCTACATGGACCTCATCGCGCCATTCCGGCGCTACGTCATCTACCCGGGCATGACCCGCCAGTTCGAGCGCGCCTGGCGGGACCGCGCCCTGCCGGTGCCCGGGGCCGGGGGCGTATCGTCGCGGGGTGGCACAGAGGGCACCGCGCAGGATCCACGTCGACGGCCGTGACTACCGCTGGACGGTCCGCTTCCGCGACGCCGAACACGTGGTCGTGCGCGTCTGGCTCGACCGACCCGGCCGCGGCGGCCGGGTCCTGGCCGTCACCCGGCGCTTCGACGACCCCTGGCTGCACTTCGGCGTGCTGCTGACGGCCCCGCCCGAGCGGATCGCCGAGATCCTTCAACTGGAACCCGTCACCCCGGCGCTCACCGCCGACCTCGTCCGGGAGGGCCTGGCGGCCGGGTGGCGGCCGGAGGAGACCGGGGCGGAGCTGCGCTTCACGACGGCGGGGGACTCGCTCGTCCGGGAGGCGTGAGCAGACCCGCGTCAGCCGCTCCAGCGCTCCACGAACTTGCGTTGCCAGGGCGTCTCCACCGCGTGCGGGCTGTAGTGCTCCCGGACGTACGCGACGGCCTCCGCCGCCGGGACGCCGTCCAGCACCGCGATGCAGGCGAGGGCGGTACCGGTACGGCCGCGGCCGCCCGCGCAGGCGAGTTCGACGCGCTCGACGGCGCAGCGCTCCCAGGCCTCGCGGAAGGCGTCGGCCGCGTCGGCGCGGTCGGAGGGCAGCCGGAAGTCCGGCCAGCGCACCCAGCGGGCCTCCCAACCGGAGGTCTTCGGCGGGCGGCCCAGCAGGTAGACCCCGAAGGTGGGCCGAGGACCGGGCGGCAGAGGCTTGAGCACGCCGCGGCCGCGCAGCAGCCGCCCGGAGGGCAGGCGGAGCACGCCGGGGGCGGCCGGGTCCCAGGTCGTCGGCAGCGGGTCGTCGGTCATGCCGTCTGATCTATCAGATTCCGGGGTGGCCCACGAGCTCCAGCGTCATCCAAACCCGCGGGCCCGGTCGTTCGCGGCCGGGTCGGGGCACGATGCCACGTGCAGCTGCGGCGCCCCCGGCAGGCCCGCCCGGTGCGCGAGGGCGGCCGCCTCGCCGCGCGAGCTGACGCCCAACTTGGCCAGGATGTTGGCCACATGGAACTTCACCGTGGACTCGCTGATGTGCAGCGCGGCGGCGATGTCCCGGTTGCGGCGGCCCTGGGCCAGCTGGTCGAGGACCTCCAGTTCGCGCGGCTGGAGTCCGTCCAGGGGATCGGTGACCGTCGCGGGCGAGGGCAGGGCGAGCGGCAGGTCGACGGTGACGGTGGTGCCCCAGCCGGGGACGGCCTCGACGGTGTGGCGGCCGCCGAGCGCGGCGATCCGGTCGGCGGTGCGGTGGACGGCCAGGGCGTCGGCGGCGAGCAGGCCGAGGCCGTCGTCGCGGACCACGGCGCGCAGCGATCCATCGTCGGTGAACTGCCAACTCACGTGCAGCCGGCTCGGCTTGTCCTGCTCCAGCATCAGCAGGACGGCCACCCGGACGGCGTCCCGGGCGGTGTGCGCGGTGTCGGCCGGGATGGACCGGGCGGCCTCCGCCGGGGGCGCGAGGTCCAGCCGGGCCCGGGCGTGCCGCAGCAGCGGGCGCAGTTCGCGGGCCAGCCGGGCGAAGGCGGCGTCGGCAGGCTCCTCGCTGAGCGCGCGGTCCAGGTCGGCGCCCCGGCGCAGGTCCAGCAGGGCGGTGACGGCCAGTTCGGTGGCGGTGCGGCGGGCGGCGGCGTCGTCCAGGTCGGCCGAGCGCAGCGGCGCCAGGATCGTGCTGAGGGCGGCGCTGTGGGTGCCGGTGAACTCGGCGATCGCCCGGGCGCGGGCGTTGGCGGCGGCGCGGGAGACCGCCGCCAGACTGGGCGCGGCGTCGGTGGCGCGGTGGTCGGAGTGGGCGATCACCAGGTCGCACAGCTGCTGGAGGACGGCGAGCGCGCCCGGGGCCACCGGCTCGGCGGTCGCCCGGACGAGCACCAGGACCGCGCCCTTGCCGTCACGCGGCGCGGCCGAGACCACCACCACCGGCCGGGTGCGGCCCGCGAGTTCGGCCTCACCCTGCCAGGGCCGGCCGGTCGCGGTCGTCGCGGCCGCGCGGTCGGCCAGCTGGGCCAGTTCCAGGCCGCTGATGCCCTCGGTCAGCTCGGGCGGGCCGTAGCTGTGGGTGGGGGAGTAGGTGCAGATGTTACTGAGGTGTGCGATCGCCGCGTGCGGGACCAGGGTGCCGACCACCTCCGACAGGCGCGGCAGCACATCCGGCCGGGGTGCGCGCAGCACCTCGACGGCCCGCGCCAGCGCGTCCTCGGGGCGGCCCCAGTGTTCCTGCCACGTGTCGTCCATGCCGTCCAGCCTAGGGCCTGTGCCGATGCCGGCCACCTGTCCGTTCGGCCAGGTCGAACCGTCCGAACGGATGGCCGGGCGCCCGCCGCCCCCGCCGCAGGATGGAGCCGTCGGAAGCACGCAACTCACCGAAACCCCAAGGATCTTCCATGACCAAGGCGATCGCCTTCCCGCAGTACGGCGGCGCGGACGTGCTGCGCCCGATCGACATCGAGCTGCCCGCCCCCGGCCCCGGCCAGGTGCTGGTCGCGGTCCGCGCGGTGGGCGTCAACCCGCTGGACCACAAGGTGCGCAGCGGAGCGCTGGCCGCGATCTTCCCGGTCACCTTCCCCGCCGTGCCCGGGTACGAGCTGTCCGGCGTGGTGGAGGCGGTCGGCGACGGCGTCACCGGCTTCGCGCCGGGCGACGAGGTGTTCGGCGCCGTGATGGGCGGTGGTTACGCCGAGCGGGCGCTGGTGCCCGCGGACCAGCTGGCGCCCAAGCCCGCCACGCTGAGCTGGGAGCAGGCCGCCGCGATTCCGGTGGCGGCCGAGACCGCCGAGCGCGCCCTCGACCTCCTGGACGCGCGGGCCGGCCACACCCTGCTGGTGCACGGCGCGGCCGGCGGGGTGGGCACCCTGCTGCTGCAGTTCGCCCGGGCGCGCGGGATCACCGTGGTCGGCACCGCGAGCGAGGCCAACCACGCCCACCTGCGCGAACTCGGCGCGATCCCGGTGACGTACGGCGAGGGCCTGGCCGAGCGGGTGCGGGCGGCCGCCCCGGGCGGGGTGGACCGGGCGCTGGACGCGGCCGGGCAGGGCGGGGTGCTGCCGCTGTCGGTCGAGCTGACGGGCAGCGCGGACCGGGTGCTGACGATCGCCGACATCCCGGGCGCGCAGGAGCACGGCATCCGCTTCTCCGGCGGTGCCGAGGGCGTCGAGCCGTACCACGGGCGCGCCTACGCGGCCGCGCTCGCCCTGCACGAGGCGGGCACCCTGCGGCTGCCGCTGCACCGGGTGTTCCCGTTGGCGGAGGCGGCCGAGGCACAGCGGGTCAGCGAGTACGGGCACCTGCGCGGCAAGATCGTCCTCACGGTCTGACCGGACGCGGGATCGTCGTGGAAGCCCGGTTCCCGGTCCCTTGCTCGGTAGAGTCCCGCCCATGGTGACTCTGAACGCGGCAGGGCGGCTGGCCGGGCGCTCCTGCGTGGTGACCGGGGCGGCGAGCGGCATCGGGAGGGCCGTGGCCGAGCGGTTCGTCCGGGAGGGCGCGTCGGTGGTCGCCACCGATGTGGACGCGGACGGGCTGCGCCGGCTGGCGGAGCGGCTGCCGGGCGCCGTCAGCACGGTGGTGGGCGACGTGTCGCGGGACGAGGACGCGCGGCGGATGGTCGAGTCGGCCGTCGAGCGGCATGGACGGCTGGACGTGCTGGTGGCCAACGCCGGGGTGATCCCGCTGATGGAGATCACCGAGGCGAGCGCCGAGGACTGGGACCGGGTGATGGCCGTCGACGGCCGGGGGATGTTCCTGACCTGCAAGTACGCGGTCCAGGCGATGACCGCCCAGCAGCGGCCCGGCGGCTCGATCGTCTGCCTGTCCTCCATCTCCGGCGAGGCCGGCCAGCGCGGCCAGTCGGTGTACGGGCCGGCCAAGTTCGTCGCCTCCGGGCTGACCAAACACCTCGCCGTCGAGTGGGCCGACCGCGGGATCCGGGTCAACGCCGTGGCCCCGGGCACCATCTCCACCGAACGGGTGGCCCGGCTGCGCGACGAGCCCGGCGGGCCCGCGTACCTGGAGGCGATCGAGAAGCTGCACCCGATGGGCCGCCTCGGCGACCCGGCCGAGGTCGCGGCCGCCGTCCTCTTCCTCGCCTCGGACGACGCCTCCTTCATCACCGGGGTCGTGCTGCCGGTCGACGGCGGGTACTTGGCGCAGTAGGCCACCGGGTTGGGCGCGGTGGGGCGGGAAGCGGGGCGGAAAACCGGTGGCGCGCACCAGCGGGCCGTGCTGGAGTGGCCGGATGGATCATGATCACGTACTCGCCCTGTTCGACGACCGGATCCGGCGCAACGCGCGGCCCGACGGCCCCGGGGTCCGCGTCGAGCACGATGGCGCGGTGGTGCGCCAGCTGGGCGGGGAGCACGGCTGGAACGGCGTCGTCTGGTCGGGCCTGGACGAGGCCGGGGCGGACGCGGCGATCGCCGCGCAGGTGCGCTACTTCACCGAACTGGGGCGGGAGTTCGAGTGGAAGACGTACGCCCACGACCGCCCCGCCGACCTCGGTCGGCGGCTGCTGGCGGCCGGGTTCACGGCCGAGCCGGACGAGGCGCTGATGATCGCCCGGATCGGGGACCTGCCGACCGGCCCGGCGCTGCCGGAGGGCGTCCGGCTGGAGACGGTGACCGACCCGGCCGGGGTGGACCTCATGGTGGCCGTCCACGAGCTGGCCTTCGGCACCGACCTGCCCGGCCTGCGGGAGCGGATGCTCGACCACCTCCGGCACAGCTCGGAGACGGTCGGCATGGTCGTCGCGATGGCCGGCGACCAGCCGGTGAGCGCGGCCCGGATGGAGCTGAACCAGGGCACCGGCTTCGCGGGCCTGTGGGGCGGCGGCACGGTGCCCGGCTGGCGCGGCAAGGGCATCTACCGCGCCCTGGTCGCCCACCGGGCCCGCCTCGCCGCCGACCTCGGCTACGAGTACCTCCAGGTCGACGCGAGCGACCAGAGCCGTCCCATCCTGGAGCGTCTCGGCTTCGCGCGGCTGAGCACCACGACGCCGTACGTGTACCGGCCGTAGCACCCCGAACCGGGATGGCCTGGCCCCCGGTGCGGCGGACGCCGGGGGCCAGGCGTTCAGGTGGGCCCGGGTCAGTGGCGCGGGATGGCCACCGCCGTGACCTGCTGCTGTTGCAGGTGGGCCGGGTTGGTGCCGTCGTCGTAGGTGGTCACCGAGGTCGTGTAGTCCGTCGTGCCGCCGATGGTGTTGCCGAAGTAGTCGCCGATGAAGGCGTCCGAGCCCTCGACCGGGGCGTCGAGCTGCGGGTCGAAGGAGTGGGCGCTGAGACGGAGGTTGTGGCCCAGCGGCTTCAGTGTCGGGTCGTAGAACTGGACGCTGGTGTCCACGCAGTAGTCGACCGCGCCGTAGGGTGCGCCGGGGTGCTTGGGGTTGGCGGTGTCCAGGGCGAGCCCGGCGGCCTGCGCCTCGGCGGTGCCGGCGGCGGGGCAGGCGAGCCGCCGGTCGTAGAAGGCGACGCTCACCGTGCCGTCGGGGCCGGTGGTCAGGTTGGGCTGGAACTCGTCCACCGCGGCGGTGTTGTCGTTGACCCGGATCGGGTCGCTCCAGCTGGCGCCGCCGTCGTAGGAGGCGGTCAGCAGCACGTTGACCACGCCGGTGGCGTAGTCCTCGTACGCGACGTAGAGCGGGTAGTGGCCGTTCACCGGCCGGCTGCCGAGGGTGAAGGTGTCCTCGATGCCGTCGCGGAAGGTGGTGTTGGCGTACGAGCCGGGCGGCGGGGTGATGGTGCCCGGCAGGCTGGACACCGTGGACCAGGTCCGACCGCCGTCGTGCGAGGCGTCCAGGAAGATCGCGTCGCAGCAGAAGCGGTGCGCCGGGTCGGAGTTGGTGAGGGTGGTGTACACCGTCCCGTCCGGGGCGACGTGGGGCAGCAGGTAGGTGGCGCCCTGGGGGGTGCTCGGCGGCTCGGGCAGTACCTGCGGGGCCGACCAGTCGGTGTGGGTGCCGTCCGGGCGGGCGTCCGCGTACGCGATGTACGGCACCGCGGTCTTGCTGTGGAAGTCCACCCACATCGCGTAGATGCGGTTCAGGTGCGGACTGCCGGGGTTGGTGTCGATCGCGATCCACTGCTTGTCGGGGCCGTTGCCGATGCTGTCGTAGCTCGCGACGTAGTCCGGGTGGCCACCGTGGGTGGTCAGCCACTGGGTGGCGGTGGTGGCGCCGTGCGGACGCACCGACACCGAGATGACCTGGGACGGCACGGCCGGGTCGGCCTCCTGCGAGGCGCCGGGCATGAAGTCGTGGGAGCCGTCGGCGTCGTAGACGAACTGGTAGGGCAGCAGCAGCGAGTAGTAGTTGCCCCAGGTGTCGAAGGCCCCGACCGGGTCGGTGTTGTCCGTCCAGCCCTCGTAGCCGGGGATGTGGCCCTGCACCGGCCAGCTGCGGCCGCCGTCGAAGGACTCGAAGAAACCGAGCAGGTGGTTGTAACCCTCCGCGCTGACCACCCACTTGGAGGCGCCGATGAGGTGGCCGGGATTGGTCGGGTCGACCCGCAGGTCCGACTCCGAGTGCCCCTTGACCAGCATCGGCGTCGCCGCCGGGTACCCCGGGTTGCTGCCGGCCTGGGTCGCGTACGGGCCCGCCGCGCCGGTGTCCTCACCGGTGGTCGCACCGCCCGCCGGGCAGGGTGTCATGCCGCTGTAGCCCTCGGCGGGGCCGCTGTCGGCGGTGTACGGCACCTCGGGGCGGAAGCAGCTGGTCCGGGCGGCGGTCGCCTCGACGTTGCTGACGGCGTCGGCCGCCTGGCTCGCCGCGTAGGCGGAGTCGCTCTGGGTGCCCTGGGGCAGGGCAGGGCCCCCGGTCGCGGCGGAGGACGAGGGGGAGAGGAGGGAGAGGGCGAGCAGGGCCGGGCCGAGCGACAGGGCGAGTCTGCGATTGCGCAACGGGGTGCCTCCTGCGGTCTGGGGGTGAACCTGGGGCAGTGCGTCGGGAGTTGCCCGCGGCCGCCAGGGGGTCGGGCGGCGCGGGCCCGACGAAGGTAGTGAGGGCAAGGTCACGACAACAAGGGCGGGGACCGGAAGTTGACGACCCGTTTGCCGCCGGTGGGGGAGGTCATGGTGTACGGCGGGGGCTTGTCGGCACCGCCGACGCCGGTTCCCCGCCCGGGAGCGGCACTGCGGCCCGGGTGCGGGCACCGACCGGACGATCAGGCGGTACGGACCAAGGCGGTCAGGACGTGGGCGTGGACCGCCCCGGACCGGCTCCCCGGGCTCGCCCGAGAAGACCCCCTCGCCCCCCGGCTCCTACGGCAGCCGCTCGACCACGACCATCGCCGCGTCGTCGTCCAGCCGCCCGCCGACGTGGGCGAGCGGCGAGGCGCCCCTCCGGCAGCGGTGCGCGTGTGCCCGGGGGTACCTCCAGGCCGAAGGTCGGGGGAACGTCGCGGACCCGGCGAAGATCCGCGGGGCAGGCCCTGGCTAATTCTCCTGGCCGTAGCGGGCCAGGTAGGCGGCGAAGCGGGCGACGTCCTCGTCGGACCAGTCGGTGAAGCGGGCGGTGAAGGACAGTCGGCGCTGCTCGTTGGCGTCCCGCAGCAGGGTCAGTCCGGCCTCGGTGGCGCGCAGGATCTGGCCGCGCTGGTCGTCCGGGTCGGCCTCGCGGCGCAGCAGGCCGAGTTTCTCCAGGGCGGTGACCTGGCGGCTGACGGTGGACTTGTCGAGCATGAAGTGCGCGGCCACGTCGGCGGCCCGGCAGCCGCCGCGCTCGGTGATCAGGTCGAGGATGCTGTAGGTGACCAGGGAGAGGTCGGGGTGCAGCTGGGAGGCCTTGTGCCGGGCACGGCGGGCGAAGGCGGTCAGCTCGCGCTGGATGGTGTCGATGGACGACTGGCGGCCGGGCACGGCGTTCCTACCTCCTGGGAATTTGTTGCACTATACAACGGATTCGCCCGGGGTCGCGCGCGGCTCGCCTGCGGTCTCATCCGCGGTTTCGCCCGCCGCCCCGGTGGCCGCCTCGGCGGCCGTCCCGGTCGCCGAGCTGCTCGCCGCCGCGCGTGCCGTCAGGCCGGGTCCGGCCTGCCAGGCGCGGGCGGCCGCGATCCGGCGGGTCGCACTCGGATGAGTGGCGAAGAGTAGCTCAAGCACCCGGGGCGGGTCGACATCGGAGACGTTCGCCAGTGCCAGTCTGCGCTGCATCGCGATGAACTGCTCGGCGTCCCCGGTCAGTTCGAGGGCGTGCCGGTCCGCCCTGGCCTCGATCCGGCGGCTCACCGCGCCCTGCACCGGGCCCGACAGGGCACTGATCAGCGCGGCCAGTGCGGCCAGCAGCGGCAGTGCCCGGGGATCGGCCGCGTCGCTCGCCCCGGCGGCGTCCAGCAGCGGGCGCCAGGTGCTCGACAGGCCGAGGACGGCCACCGCCACGGCCGCGCCGAGCGCACCCAGCGCCGTGCCGAGCGGCACGTCGCGGTGCTTCACGTGCCCCAGTTCATGCGCCACCACCAGCTCCACCCCGCGCGGCTCGCCGGTCGACAGCAACGTGTCGTACACGACGATCCGGCGGGTCGCGCCCAGCCCGGAGACGTACGCGTTCAGCGCGGTGGTCCGCCGGGAGGCGTCCGCCACCAGGACGTCCCGCACCCGCACGCCGTCCCGCTCGGCCAGCGCCAGCAGAGTGCTGCGCAGCCGACCCGCCGGCATCGGGGTGAAGCGGTTGAACACCGGCTCGATCAGCAGCGGGTGGAGGAACGAGAGGGCGGCGGTCAGCAGCGCCGCCGCCCCCGCGGCCGGGAGCCACCAGCGCTGCGGGGACCAGTCCGTCAGGGCGAACAGGCCGACGGCGAGGGGGAGGACGAGGAACAGGGTGAGCGCCAGTGCGCGCAGGACGTCCAGTACCCAGCCGGCCCAACCCTGGGTCACCAGGCCGTACCGGGCCCGGACGGAACGCGCCCCGGCCCCGAAGGGCAACTGCAGCGCCTGGCCGAGCAGGACCAGGGCGGCCGCACCGGCCAGGACGGCGGCGGTGCGGGAGCCGCCGAACCAGCGGCCGGTGGTGGTGACCAGGGCGGCGCCGGCCGGGGTGAGGCCGAGCAGCAGGGTCAGCGCCAGGCCGGCCAGGCGCCCGCCGAGCGCCCACGGCAGCTGGGCGCGGCGCAGGGCGCGACCGCGGGCGCGCTGGGCGGGGCTGAAGTCGGGGTCGGGTGGCGGGACCGTCGACAAGGGGTCCACGGGCGGGGTGTCAGCGGGCGGGGTGTTGATGGGTGGAGTGTTCATGGGTGGGGTGTCCATGGGCGGGGCGTGGCTCCGGCGGGTGGGGTGGGCGTGGCGGTTCAGCATCTCCTGCCGCGTGTACCGCGTGCCGCCGGTGCTCACCCCTGGCGTGTGACCGTCCCGCTCCGGTGGTTCACTCCTCGGCGGGTCCGGTGGCGTCGTGCACGCCGGCGCGCAGCAGTTGGTGGCCGAGGTCGACCAGGGCGCGGCCGACCGCGAACTCGTCGCCGACCGCCGGGGTCGGGGTGTCGAGGGGGTTGCGGCGGGCCAGGGCGTCGCTGTGCAGCACATTGCCGTCGGCGTCCAGGACGGCGTGCACCCGGGTGGTGTCGCGGTCCTCGACCACGTGCAGGCTGAGCCGCCAGTCCTTTTTGCGGACGGCGTCGGGGGCCTGCTGCCCGGCCGTCGCCACCTCCTGAGGCGGCGCGGAGACCGTACCGTCAGTGCGGACGATCACCACCGGGCAGACCCCGTGCACCGCGCAGCGGGTCGACACCGAGCCGAGCAGCGTCCGGGCGAAGGCGCCCCGGCCGCGGCTGCCCAACACCAGCAGGTCCGCGTCCTCGGCCGCCTCCAGCAGCACCTCGGCGGCGTGCCCGAGCACCAGGCTCTCCCGGACTTTCACCGGGTGCTCCGGGCCGACCACCTCGTTGACCTCGGCGGACAGTGTCCGGCGGGCGGCCTGCTCGAAGCCGTCGTCCACCATCGGCGCGAACCAGCCGTACAGCGACGGGTACTCCCAGGCCGCTACCGCGTGCACCGTGGCTCCGGTGAGCACCGCCTGCCCGACCGCCCAGCGCAGCGCCGCCTTGGACGGCGGCGACCCGTCGATCCCGACCACGATCCGGCGCGGCCCGCCGGGGACGGGGCGGTCGCTGACGCGCTGGTGTCGGACGCCGGCGGATCGGTTGCTGGCGGATTGGTTGCTGGCCATCACGTACCACCTCCGGGGTGCGTCCCTCCGGTGTGAACCGGCCGCTTCCACTCCACGCTGCGCGCCGCCCGGCCGGGGCGCCAGGGACGCGGTGGCCGGGTGGACCGGGGGGATTGGGCCGGGCGGGCCAGTGGGGGGCCACGGGGCGGGGCGGGGCGGGGTGGAAACCGCCGGTGCGCCTTTGTGTCCGGAATGTTGCGGGTGCGGGCTCAAGCGGTGGCGATTCGGTGGCGTAGGCTGACCGCTCTTGCGTCGTCCTCGGGGGGAACCACTCATGCGCCGTGCCGCGGCCGCCGTCGCGCTGTTCGTCGGGCTGACCGCCGTCGCCGCCTGCGGGCCGGACGACCCGGATCCCGCCCCGGCGTCCACCTCGGGTGCCGCGGCCGCCGCGCCCTCCACGACCGCCGGTGCGCCCTCCGGTGCGGCGGCCCCGGCGCCGGCCCCCACCAAGGGCGGCGCGCCCCGGCCGGACGGCAGCATCACCGTCGCCTTCGCCGGGGACGTCCACTTCGAGGGCCGCACCGAGGCCCGGCTGTCCGTCCAGCCGTCCGAGCCCGCGCTCGGCCCGATCTCCCGCACCCTCGCCGACGCCGACCTGTCCGTCCTCAACCTGGAGACCGCGATCACCGGCCGCGGCGCGCCGGAGCCGAAGACGTACACCTTCCGCACCTCGCCCAAGGCGCTGTCCGTACTCAAGGACTCCGGCGTCGACGTCGTCTCGATGGCCAACAACCACGCCGTCGACTTCGGCGCCGACGGCCTCGCCGACACCCTCGCCGCCAAGGACTCCTCGCCGATCCCGGTGCTCGGCGTCGGGCACAACGCCAAGGAGGCGTACGCCCCGTACGTCACCACCGTGCGCGGGGCGAAGGTCGCGGTGGTCGCCGCCAGCCAGGTCGAGGACATCACCAACCAGAAGTGGCGGGCCGGCGCCGACAAGCCGGGCATCGCCTCGGCGCTGGACGTCCCCGCGCTGGTCAAGGCGGTGGAGACGGCCAAACGGCAGGCCCCGGTCGTGCTCGTCTACCTGCACTGGGGCGAGGAGGGCAAGGCCTGCCCGACCAGCGCCCAGACCGCCGTAGCCAAGAAGCTCGCCTCCGCCGGGGCCACCGCCGTGGTCGGCACCCACGCCCACACCATGGTCGGCTCGGGCATGATGGGCAACACCTACGTCGGCTACGGCTTCGGCAACTTCCTCTGGTACGGCACCTCCAACTACCCCAACTCCAACGAGACCGGCGTCACCACCCTCACCCTCACCGCTGACGGCAAGGTGACCGGCGAGACGTTCACCCCGGCGACCATCGACGACAAGGGCATCCCCCAGCCGGTCACCGGCGCCACCGCCGAGGCCGCCCTCAAGCGCCGCGACGGCCTCCGCGGCTGCGCCGGGCTCACCCCGCCCCCGGTGGCGGTGCGCTGACCCGGTTCGTACGATCACCGGATGAGCGGACACGAGGAACTGACCACCCGCCGGCTGTCGTTGCGGCGCCCCACGGCTCATGACGTCGACGCCGTCCTCGCGATCCACCGCGACCGGGCGGCCTGCGCCCACAACCCCTCGGACTTGCTCGCCTCGCGGGTGGACGCGGAGGAACGCTACGACCGCTGGGACGCCCTGTGGCAGGACCGCGGCTACGGCTACTGGACGGTCCGCTCGCACGGCGCCCCGGCGGTGCTGGGCTTCTGCGGGGTCAAGCCGATGGACATGGCGGGCCGGCCGATCCTCAACCTCTTCTACCGCTTCGACCCCCGCGCGTGGGGCCGGGGCTTCGCGACCGAGGCGGCCACGGCCGTCGTGGCGTGGTCTGCTTCCGCCGTGCCCGGGTTGCCGCTCATCGCCCGCATCCGCCCCGCGAACCTCCCCTCCCAGCACGTCGCCCTGCGCGCCGGCCTGCGCCGGGCCGAACACCTGGACGGCCCGGGTTGTGACGGCTTCGACTGGATCTACGCGAGCAATCTGCCCGAGGACCGGTAGTCTCGCCGCGCGGTCGGTCGACTCTGGAGGTGGCGGGATGATCGAGGCCGAACTGAAGGCCCTGGTGCGCCAACCTTCCTTGATGCTCAGGACGCTGGAAGGCACCTACGGCCCCGGCCGCGCCGAGGTCTACCGCGACACCTACTACGACCTGCCGGACGGCAGCCTGCTCGCGGCCGACCGTGAGCTGCGCATCCGCGACATCGAGTCCGTCGACGGCACCCGGCGGACGCTGCTCACCTACAAGGACCCTCGGGTCGACCGGGCCTCCGCCGCCAAACCCGAACACGAGACGGCGGTGGCCGACGCGGAGGCGGCGCACGCCATCGTTCGGGGCCTCGGCTACCGGGTCCGGCTCGCGTACCAGAAGCACTGCCGGAACTACGTGTGGGAACGCGAAGGGCGGCTGTTCCTGGCGTCGCTGGTCCGGGTGCCGCAGCTGGAGGGGGTGTTCCTGGAGGTGGAGACGGCGGCCGGGAGCGCGGCCGAGCTGGCCGGGGCGTTGGCCGCTGTGCGCGGGGTGATGGCTGAACTCGGGGTGTCGGAGGGGGACTTGACCAGTGAGCTCTACACCGATGCGGTGCTGAGGGCCCGCCGCGGTCGCGGGTAGGGCGTGTTCGGGGGGCCCTCACCGCCGGGTACGGACCCGGCCGCCCGGTGCTCGGCGGCATCGACCTCACCGTGCCCGCCGGGCGGGTGGTGGCCGTGGTCGGCCCGAACGGCTGCGGCAAGTCCACCCTGCTGCGGGCCGTCGCCCGGCTGCACCGGCCCGACGGCGGGCGGGTCCTGGTCTGCGGCGAGGACATCTGGCGGCTGAGCCCGCGCCAGGCGGCCCACCGGGTCGCCCTGCTCCCGCAGAGCCCGCAGGCCCCCGTCACCGTCACCGTCGCCGGCCTGGTCCGCTACGGGCGCCATCCGCACCAGGGGCTGTTCCGCCAGTGGTCGCCCGACGACGAACGGCTCACCGTCGAGGCCCTGCGTGCCACCGGCGTCGACGCGCTCGCCGAGCGCCGTCTCGACCGCCTCTCCGGCGGCCGGCGCCAACGCTGCCGGCTCGCCATGGTCCTCGCCCAGGACGCTCCGGTGGTGCTGCTGGACGAGCCGACCAGCGCCCTCGACCTCGGGCACGCGGTGGAGGTGCTGGAACTGGTCCGCGGGGTCGCGGCGGGCGGACGGACGGTGGTCATGGTCCTGCACGACCTCGCGGCGGCCGCCCGCTACGCCGACCTGCTGGTCGCCCTGCGGGACGGTGCTGTGGTCGCCTGCGGGCCGCCCCGGGAGGTGGTGGACGCGCCGCTGGTGCGGGCGCTCTACGACATCGACAGCCATGTGCTGGCGGCTCCGGGCGACGGCGCCCCGGTCATCGTGCCCCGGGCGCCGCTGGGCTGACGGCGCCGCACCCGCGCGGTGCACCGCGTGGTCCGGGCGGCTGTCCGCGCACTCGCGCACCCGTGGTCCGAGCGGCCCGTCGCCCGGCCGTCCGCCCACGCCCTATCGCCCCTCACCGGCCGCTCGACCATCCGTTCGAGTGGTTTGAACTCCGCAGCCGACCACCCGCCTCCACCCCGCCCGTCGCGTTGTCAGTGCCCCTCGCTACGTTCCTCGCATCGCTGGTCAGACGGCGATCAGAACGACGTTCCCGGTGGGAGGAGTACGGCCGTGGCATGGGTGGAGACGGGCGCGGGAGGGTACCGCGTCGGGCTCGACGGGGAGGGCAAGGTGGTGTGCCGCAACGCGGCGGGCCGCGAGCTCAAGTCCCTGCCGTCGAAACTCGGTGACGACCCGGTGGTCACCCAGCTCAAGCAGCTCGCCGAGTGGCTGGCCGCGCACGAGCGGCGCTGCCAGGAGGACGTCGAGCGGTGGATGGTGCGCTCGCTGCCGGTGCCCGCCGAGGTGATCACCGCCGTCTGGCCGGACGAGGCCTGGCAGGCCGTTCTGCGCGACCTCGTGGTCACCGGCCCGGACGGCGCCGTCGCCGGATTCCTGCGCGGAGCCGACCCCGAGCGCGGCCTCGGCCTGGTCGACCTCGACGGCGACACCGTGCGCCTCACCGACGGCGAGATCCTGATACCCCACCCCGTGCTGCTCCAGGACCTCGACGAGCTGCGCGAGTTCGCCGTTGAACTCGGCGTCTCCCAGCGCGTCCAGCAGCTCTACCGCGAGGTCTGGCACCGGCCTGAGGAGGTGCCCGCCGGCACCGAGGTCACCACCTACTCCGGCGGCCGCTACCGCGAACTGCGCGAGCTGATCGGCCGCTGCAACCGGCTCGGCTGCCGGGTCCGGGGCGGCTCGGCCGTGCAGCCGATCACCGAGGACGGCCGCACCGTCGAGGCCCGGGTGTGGGTCGGCGACTACTACGAGTACGACGCCTGCGAGACCGGCGCGCTCAGCTGGGCCGGCCCCGACGGCCGGGCCCTGCCGCTCGCCGAGGTCGGACCGGTGGCCTGGTCCGAGGGCATGCGGATGGCCGCCGCCCTGTACGCGGGCCGCACGATCGAAGGGGAGGAAGCCGCATGACCACCACCGTCCCGAACCAGGGCACCGCGACGCCCGAGGCCCTGCTCGACGCCGGGGCCGTGCTGCCGCCCGGCACCCTGCCCGGCGCCGGCCGCCCCGACAGCGCCGCCGACGTGCTGACCGCCCGCGCCTACGCCCACCCCGCCCTGGACGACCGCCGGATCGTCCGGCTGGTCCCCGGCGCGCTCGGCCGGGCCGAGGACCTCGCCCTGGAGTTCCTCGGCCTCGCCCCCGAGGGGGAGCCCGCCGAGGTCGGCCAGGTCCGCCAGGAGGCGCTCGGCTTCCCCGCCTGGGCACTGGTCCACGATCCCGCCAACGGACACCACGCGCTGGCCCTGGTCAAGGAGTTGGAGCGGCTCGCCCGCCAGGCCGGGTCCAAGCCCGGCGCCGCCAAGGACGGCTTCGACGAACTCGCCACCCGGCTCGGCCGCGCCGTGCCGAACTTCCTGCCCACCTTCTGCGAGGAGGTCGGCCGGATCTTCCTCACCCACGGCAACCAGACCTACGCCGCCGCCTGGTTCGGCAAGGCCCGCGAGGCCGAGCGCACCCACAACCTGACCGTGGACGAGGAACGGCTGCGCGCCGTCTTCCTGGAGTTCGCCCTGGCCGGCGCGCTCACCGTCAAGTCCCTGCGCCAGTACGTCAAGGAGCTCGCCCAGCGGCTCGACCCGCTGACCGCCTGGCAGCGCTTCCGTCAGCTGTGCACCGAGCGCTCCGCGGCGGGCATGGCCCCGTACGCCGGGGTCGCCGAGGACGCCCGCGCGCTGATCCGGGCCGCCGGGCTGGACCGTGCCGAGCACGAACAGGCCCTGCTCGCCGAGCTGTTGGACGCCCCGGCGGTCAACCGGGCGCCCGCCGCGTTCTGGAAGTCCTGGCACGGCCCGCTGGTCGCGCTCGGCCGGAAGGACGCCGCCGTCCGGGCCCGTCTGCTGGAGCTGCTGCCCGACCCGGCCGGCTCCGACGCCGCCCCGCACGACACCGCCTGGCTGGAGGTCCTCGCCGAGACCGGCGCCGAGCAGCTGCTCACCGGCCCCCGCGCCGAGGGCGCCGAGCCCGCCGCCGCCTGGCTCCAGCGCTGGTGCCACCACCTCGGCCGCAGTTGGCGCGCCCGGCCCAGCTGCCCCGCCACCCTCGCCTTGGCCGGCCGGATGGCCGAGCGGCTGCGCGCCGACGCCGTCCCGGTCGACCTCTTCACCGGCATCCGCGCCAGCCACACCCGACTCGACCTGCTGGACGTGCTGCTGGCCGCCGGCGTGCCGGTCGCCGACCCGTTGTCCAGGGACCAACCCGACCTGCGCGGCTGGGTCGAGCAGTGCGGCCCCGACAGCACCCGCCTCGCCGCCGTCGCCGCCGACCCGCGCTTCCGGCCGCTGCTGCGCCAGGCCACCCCGCCCGCGTGGGAGACGGCCGTCAAGCGCCAGGTGGCCGCGCTGCCGCTGATGCGCCGGCTGTTCGCCGAGTGGGCCGAGGACCGAGCCGACGAACTGGCCGCCGCCCGCGGCCTGGCCGGCGCCGCCGACCTGGTCCGCTCGCTGACCCAGTACCGCACCGCCATCCGCGAGGTCGCCCCGGCCGCCGCCGAGCGGATCGCCGCCCTCGACGTCGCCGGGCTGCTCGCCCGAGCGCTGGGCGCCGGCATCCTGGACGAACTCGGCTGGCCCGCCCTGGAGGAGGCGCTCGCCAAGCTCGCCGACCCGGCCGACCCCAGCGCCCCCGAGACCGACCCGCCGAACGACGCCCCCGGCTACCGCACCGCCGGCCTGACCGGCCTGATCGTCGAGGACGCCTGGCCGAACCTGATCCTCGCCCGCCTCGACAGGGCCGTCGTGGTCAGTCCGCAGGGCATCGTGCTGGAGCACACCCTGCGCCTGCCCAAGCTGGACCAGTGGAACCGGCCCCGGCTGCGCTTCGTCGACGGTGAACTCCTGGTCGTCTGGTACCAGGACGGCAAGCAGGTCGGCTACTGGTCCAGCCGTCCGGACGAGACCGTCGCACTCGGCGGCGAGACCATCGCCGGCCACCACTACGGCGAACGCCAGCCGGCCGCCCCGTCCCTCCCGCTGCCTGGCGGCGGCCGCACCACCGGCGAGCGCCCGCTGCACCCCGGCGACACCCGGCTGCCCGCCCAACACCGCGTCCTCGGCGACGGTACGGGCTACTGGACGCTGCGCCCGGGCGGGCAGGGCCTCGTCCTGCACGAGTTCGACCCGCTCACCGGCACCCTCGGCCGCGCCGCCGAACCGCCCGTGATCGCCGCCACCGCCGCCGCCGGCCGCCTCGCCGACACAAGCCCCCGACTGCTGCCGCTGCAGCCCGGCCTGGAGCAGACCCCGCTCGGCACCGACGGCACGGTGCTCGGCAGCTGGGTGCGGATCGACCCCGGGCGGACCATCACCACCTTCTTCGCCGACGGGCAGCGCATCGTCCTGCCGCTGACGGGCAACCGTCGGGTCTACGGCCTGGTCGGCCGACTCGCCCTGCCCGGCGACGCCCGCCCGGTCGTCGTCGACCCGACCGGCAACTCCTTCTCCCTCTGCCTGCCCGACCTCGCCGACAACCACGACCGCACCGCCGACCTGCGCTCCTGCCGCTCCGGCGAGCTCTCGGCCGCCGGCACCGTGCTCGTTCCGCCACGCGACCACTGGCACGCCCTGCGGCCCCGCGACGAGGCCGGCTCGCGCGTCCTGCGCACCGTCGACGCCGAACAGGCCGCCGCACTGATCGACGCCGCCTGGCCCGCCGACGTCCAGCCGGAGCCGGAGGACCAGCGACTCTGGATCACCGTCCAGGGCGTCCGGCGCCAGGTCGCCCAGCACAAGAGTGCCCGCCGCAGCCTGCCCGTCCAGGCGGTCGGCGAGCTGCTGCCCGGCATCAGCCACCCGCTGCTGCTGGCCGGCGTCGCCGGGCTCGCCCGCGCCGCCGCCGACCTGCTCGACCGGATCGCCCGCTTCGTCCCGCAGCCCGAGGCCGAGCGCCCGAGTAGGACGGAGGCCGCCGAGTACCGTCCCGCCCACGGCCGCGACCACGAACTGCGCGACGCCGTCGGCGCCGTCCTGCCCGGAATCGGTGGCTTGAGCGGCAGCTGGGGCACCGACGACCGCTACTGGGTGCTCAACAACCTGCGCACCGTCGGCGGCGTGCTCGCCGCCCCGCCCGCCGCGAGCGGCGAGGGCTGGAGCACCCCGGCCACCGTCACCCTGCGCGGGGGCGACGCCAACCACGGCTGGCTGCACCTGCTCGGCCGGGTGGACGTCCTCGCCCACGCCGTGGCTGCCCCGCTCACCGAACCGGCCCACCGCTCCACGCTCGTCCTGCTGCTCGGCGAGCTCACCAGGGGCCCGCTCGCCGACCGCGGCACCACCCTGCGAGAGATCGTCCTCGCCGAGACGGACGACCGCGCCAAGACCGCGGGACCGGTGACCTTCCGCCAGGGCGAGGTACTGCGCCACGGCGAACGCACCGTCGTCATCCTCGGCCACCGCAGCCACAGCGTCGACGGCACGGTCCAGTGGCTCGCCGTCGACCACGACCCGAGCGGGAAGTTCGGCCCCGTCGCCCACTTCACCACCGTCGAGGAGCGAGGCACCGAGGAGCGGGTCAGCGCCGCCTGGGTCGCCAAGTTCTGGCGGGTCGCCGCCCTGCGCGGCGCCGTCCCCTGGGCCCCCGAGCGTGCCGCCGCCTTCGCCGAACTCACCGGCATCGGCGCCGCCCGCGCCACCCTGCTGCTCAGCCCGTCGCCCGCCCTCTTCCAGTGGGGCAAGGCCGTCGTGCCCGCCGAGTACGGCCTCAAGGCCGCCGAGGTCACCGCCGCCCGCGACTGGCTGCGCGGCCACGACCACAACGCCCTCGCCGACGTCTGGGGCGCCCTGCTGCCCACCGACGACCCCAAGCGCCTGTGGACCGAGGGCCCCGACCTCGCCGCCGGGGCCGAGGCCTGGATCCGCCACTTCGGCTGGCTCGTCACCCTCCCCGAGGACGCCCAGGCCGGTGTCAAGGGCGTGCCCATCAGCCGCATCGAAGCGGTGCTCAACCCCGCCCACACCCCCTGGCTGACCGGCACCACCGCCTTCAAGTTCGGCGACGCCGGCCAGGGCGCGCCGCAGCTGCTCGCCGAGGACCCGACCGCCGTACCCGACTCCGGCGCCCTCCACCAGACCCTCGACGCCCTGCGCTGGCTCGCCTACCACCTGCCCGCCGACAGCCCCCTGCGTGCGTTGTTGCCCCAGGCGGCCGCCGCGCTGCGGACCCGCCTCACCGACCCCGGACTGCTGCTCGACTTCCACCTCGTCCACGCCCCCAAGGGCGGGCCGATATCGGCACTCGTGCGCACCTACTTCGGCCTGCCGGCGGAGGGCGGAGCCGACCGGGACGGCCTGGTCCGCTGTGGGCAGGCCGTCGTCCTGACGCCGTACCACGGTGAGTACGAGCGGGTCTGGCTGCGCCCGGCCGGACTCACCGGCCCCGACGACCCGGTGCTCGACCTGCTCGGCGGGCTGGGCGGCAACTACTGGTTCGACAGCGAGCGGGCCGCCATCGAGTCCATCCTGCGCGGCGAACCGGAGCGCCTCGCGGCCGCTGCCACCGCCACCGATACCGCCACCACCGCGGCCGACGGCCCGGCCTGGCTGCAGAACCCGCAGCTCACCGTCCCCGACCTGGTCGCCGAGGCGGCGGGCACCCACGGGCTCGGCGAGGACACGGCCGCGCTCTACCTCCAGCTGCTCGCCCTGCCCGACCCCACCGACCGCAACACCGCCCGCTGGACCGGCTGGAAGCCCGCCCGGCTCAAGCGCGCCCGCGCCGAACTCGCCGCCAGCGGCCTGGTGCTGGAGGCCAAGCGGGCCCGGGCCGGCCGCAGCCTCTTCCTGCCCGGCGGCTGGCTGGAGGCCAAAGCCCCCGCCCTGCCGGTCGAGACGTGGAAGGCCGCCCTGTACGAACTGCCCACCCACCACCGGCCGGTGCTGGCGCAGCTGACCGTCCCCGAGCTGTTCGCCAAGGCGTGGCAGCGCACCCTCGACGGCGATGCCCCCGGTTACGAAGAGCTCCAGACCAGCAAGCGCAGGAAGGCCCGCCGATGACTGCCACCGAGACCACCACCGGACCCGACACCACGGGCCCCGATACCACTGGCCCCGACTCCACCGGCCCGGTACGGCAGATCGTCCCGCCCGAGGAGAAGTACGCCGCCGAACTGGAGTTCCTGGCAGCCCACGACAGCGGCCCGCGCCCGCCCGGCTGGCGCCTGACCCCGCGCGCCGTCGTCACCTTCGTCATGGGCAGCGGCGGCGAGAAGCTCAAGGCGGGGCGCCGCGGCCTGGCCATCGAGCCGAAGTTCGTCGGCGAGCGCGCGCTGGTCGAACGCTGCGTCGTCACCCTCGCCGGGGAGCGCGGCCTGCTGCTCGTCGGCGAGCCCGGCACCGCCAAGTCCATGCTCTCCGAACTGCTCGCCGCCGCCGTCTGCGGCACCAGCGCGCTCACCGTCCAGGGCACCGCCGGTACCACCGAGGACCAGCTCAAGTACGGCTGGAACTACGCCCTGCTGCTCGCCAAGGGCCCCAGCCGCGAGGCCCTCGTGCCCTCCCCGGTGCTCACCGCGATGACCACCGGGGCGGTCGCCCGGGTCGAGGAGGTGACCCGCTGCCTGCCCGAGGTGCAGGACGCCCTGGTCTCCCTGCTCTCCGAACGCCGGATCGCCGTACCCGAGTTGGCCGGCAGTCCGGACGGTCAGCTGCACGCGGCCGCCGGCTTCACCCTGATCGCCACCGCCAACCTGCGTGACAAGGGCGTCAGTGAGATGTCCGCGGCCCTCAAGCGGCGGTTCAACTTCGAGACGGTCGGCCCGATCGGCAGCCTCGCCGCCGAGGTCGAGCTGGTCCGCCGCCAGTCCACCGCCGCCGTCGCCCGGGCCGGGGCCGGCTACGCCGTGGACGACGCCGTCCTGGAGGCCCTGGTCACAGCCTTCCGCGACCTGCGCACCGGCCGCTCCACCGAGGGCTGGGACGTCGAGCGCCCCTCCACCGTGATGAGCACCGCCGAAGCCGTCTCGGTCGCCACCGCGCTCGGCGTCACCGCCGCCTACCTGCCCGACGGCGGCGACCTCCTCGGCCGCCTGCCCGGCCAACTCCTCGGCGTCGTCCGCAAGGACGACCCGGCCGACGCGGCCCGCCTGCTCGGCTACTGGGACGGCCCGGTCCGCCGCCGAGCCGAACAGGGCGCCGCCACCTGGCGCACCCTGTGGGACCTCCGTTCGGCGTTGGAGGCCTGACGATGACGAGCAGCGCGGTGAAGCCCGCCCCGGACGGCGTCGGCGCGATCGACGCCGACCCGGACGTCCGGACCGAGACGGAGCGGCTGGCCGGCTCCGGCACCGACCGCCCCGGGCCCTACCTGATCGGCGTGCGCCACCACGCGCCGTCCCTGAGCGCGGTCCTCCCCGCGCTGCTCGACGCCGCCAGGCCGGAGGCGGTACTGGTCGAACTGCCCGCCGAGTTCCAGCCCTGGCTCGACTGGTTGGCCGACGACGCCACCGAGGCCCCGGTCGCCCTCGCGGCCGCCCCGGCCGGCCCCGAGGAGCCGGCCGGTCCGGCCTTCTACCCCTTCGCCGACTTCTCCCCGGAACTCGTCGCCCTGCGCTGGGCCCGGCGCAACGGCGTCGAGGCCATCGCCTGCGACCTCCCGCTCGCCCACCGGGCCGCCGCCCGGGGCGCACGACCGGTCGGCAGGCCCGACGCCCCCGGGGTGGCCGACGCGCTGCGCCACCGCCTCACCGGCCGGGACTCCGACGAGGACCTCTGGGACCGGCTGGTCGAGACCGCCGCCCCCGGCTCCACCGCCGAGGCCGTCCGGCGAGCCGCCCTACTGGTCGGCTGGGCGCTGCGGCACGACGCCGAACACGGCCCCGGCGTCGACCCGTACGACCTGCGCCGCGAGGCCTGGATGCGCGCCCGCATCCTGGCCGCCTCGGCCGGCGGGCGCCGGATCGCCGTCGTCGTCGGCGCCTTCCACGCCCCGGCCCTGCTGGACGTCCCGACCACCGCCGAGGAACCGCCCGGCCCGGACGATCCCGGGCACGTCCTCTCACTGATCCCGTACACCTACCCGCTGCTCGACGCCCGCTCCGGCTACCCGGCGGGCATCCGCGACCCGGAATGGCAGCGCACCGTCTTCGACGCCGGTGGCGACCCCGAGCGCCTCACCGAGGCGCTCACCGCCACCGCCGTCCGGATCTGCGCCGCCCTGCGCACGCAGGACCACCCCTCCGGTCCGGCCGACGCCCGCGAGATCGTCCGGCTGGCCGGCGACCTCGCCCGCCTGCGCGGCCACGCCGCCCCCGGCCGCGGCGAACTCGTCGAAGCCGTCCAGACCGTCCTCGCCCAGGGCGAACCCCTTGGCCGCGGCCGGGCCGTCGCCCGTGCCCTCGAACAGGTCCTGATCGGCACCCGCACCGGCCGCCCCACCCCCGCCGCCCCGCGCAGCGGACTCGCCCCCGCCGTCGAAGCCCTGCTCGCCGAACTCGGCCTCCCCGGCCCCACCGACCCCGGCCCGCGCGAACTGCGCCTCGACCCGCTGCGCAGCCCCCTCGACCGCCGCCGCGAGATCCTCCTCCACCGCCTCACCACCTGCGACGTCCCCTACGCCGACCCCGTTCCCACCACCGGCCCCGGCGGCACCGAAACCCTCGGCACCCGCTGGCGCCTGCACTGGACCCCGGCCACCGCCGCCATGCTCACCGTCGCCGCCACCCGCGGCGTCACCCCGGCCCAGGCGGCCGAGGGCATCCTCCGCGCTCGCCTCACCGACGACCCCACCCCCCGCGAGATCATCGACGGCCTGACCGCCGCCGCCTCCTGCGCCCTCCCCGCCCTCACCGCAACCCGCCTCACCCAACTCACCACCGTCCTCCCCACCTCCGCCACCCTCCCCGACCTCCTCGACGCCCTCACCCTCCTGGACCGCCTCACCGCCGGCCACTTCCCGGGCGCCACCGCGGTGGCGGAGCCCCTTGCGGGTGTCGGTGCACCGCCTGCACGCGGTCAGGGCGGCGCCGAAGGCCTGGCGCCTGTCGGCGCGGGCGCCGGGTCGGGACCGGACTGCGCCGTGCCGGCCGGCCCTGCCGCGCCGGCGGCCCCAGGTGGTTCCTCCGGTGGCGGGCGGCTCACGGCCGCCCAGGAGGTGCTGACCGTCGCCGCGGTGCGGCAGTTGGAGGGGATGGGCGGGTCGGACGACCCGGCGGACGCGCGGGCGTTGGTGGAGTTGGCGCGGCGGGCGGACCGCCTGGGCGGGGTCCGGTTGGGCTATGTGCTGGGCGAACTCGCGGAGCGGGGGAGTCCGTTGGTGCGCGGGGCGGCCGCGGCGGTGCGGGTGCTGCTCGGGCAGGAGCCGGCGGAGGTGTTCGGAGGACGGGCCGCGTCCTGGGTGGACGGCGCGACCGACGTGCGGGCGCGGCAGCTGCTCGGGCGAGCGCTGGTCGGGCTGTTGACCGCGGCGGAGGGGCTGTTCGACAGCGCGCCCGAGGCGCTGGAGCCCCTGCTGGAGCGGGTCGGTTCGCTGCCGGACGCCGCGTTCCTGGACCGGTTGCCCGCACTCCGCGGCGGCTTCGACACGCTCAGCCCGGCCGCCCGCGACCGGCTGCTGACCCTGGTCGAGGAGCGCCTGGGCACCCGGCTCACCGCCCTGCCCGAGCAGACCGACCCGGCCGTGGTGGCGCGTTGGGTCCGCGCGGACCTGGTCGCCCGCCATGCGCTCGCCGGCCGCGGCCTGCTGCCGTCCGCACCCCGACACACCGAGCCGGAGCCGACCCCGGTCGCCGTCGAACGGTCGCCGCACCCTGAGCGGCACACCCTCACCCCCGCCGAACGCTGGCGCCTGCTGCTCGGGCGCCCCGGCAACGACGGCCTGAGTGGCCGCTGCGCCCGACTCGCCACCGCACTCGACGAGTTGTACGGCAGCGGCCACGGCGAGGGCTCCGGCCCCGGCCTCGACGGCAGGAACGGCAGGGGAGGGGGCCGTGAGGCGCCGTTCCCCGGCGTGCGCGAGTGGGCCGAGGAGTTGGAGGCGCTGTTCGGCCCGGGTGTCCGGGAGGAGGTCCTCGCGGCCGCCGTCGCGAGCGGCCGGACCGACGTCCTGGAGGCGATCGATCCGGCCGCCGTCCGCCCGTCCGTCGAGCTGTTGCGTGCCGTGCTCGATCACGCGGGCGGTCTGCCCGAGGCACGGGTGGCCCGGCTGCGACCGCTGGTGCGGCGTCTGGTGGACGAGTTGAGCCGGGAGCTGGCGACCAGGCTGCGCCCGGCGTTGACCGGGATCAGCGTGCCGCGCCCGTCCCGGCGCCCGGGCGGGGGGCTGGACCTGGACCGGACCATCCGGGCCAACCTCGCCACCGCCCGTCCCGCGCCGGACGGCTCCGGCACGCTGATCGTGCCGGAGCGCCCGGTGTTCCGGACCAGGGCGAGGCAGGCCAACGACTGGCGGCTGATCCTGGTGGTGGACGTCTCCGGGTCGATGGAGGCCTCCACGGTCTGGGCGGCGCTGACCGCCTCGATCCTGGCGGGGGTGCCCTCGTTGAGCACCCACTTCGTCGCCTTCTCCACCGATGTCCTCGACCTGACGGAGCGGGTGGCGGATCCGCTGAGCCTGCTGCTGGAGGTGCGGGTCGGCGGCGGTACCAGCATCGCGACCGGGCTGCGGTACGCGCGGGAGCTGGTGACGGTGCCGTCCCGGACGCTGGTCGCGGTGGTCAGCGACTTCGAGGAGGGCGGCCCGGTCACCGGGCTGCTGGCCCAGACCCGGGCGCTGGTGGACTCCGGTGTGCACCTGCTCGGCTGCGCCGCGCTGGACGACACCGGGACGGCCCGCTACTCCAAGGCGGTCGCGGGCCAACTGGTCGCGGCCGGAATGCCCGTGGCGGCACTGAGCCCGCTGGAACTGGCCCGTTGGGTGGGGGAGAAGGTGCGATGAGTTTCCTGAGTCAACCCCTATGCCGCCAGAGTGGTCTCGGGAGTCGTTTTGATCTTGCTGTTGGCCTGGTGGGTGTCGGGGTCGTAGGG